>JAFZLE010000325.1 GCA_017551645.1 Clostridia bacterium
AGACCGACTGGCCCAAAGACGGCTTCGTCCTGCAGGAAGGCGAGACCGCGGCGTACTGGTGGGTCACGGGGGACGAGCTCAAGAACATGAGCAAAAGCGAGCTGGTGACAAACCGCATCCAGAACTTTATAGACGAGTTAAGGCCCTCGGGCGGCAGGTGACACAGGAGGAAAGCATGGCGGAACAGTTTCTTACGCTTATGGCGGACCTGGACGATCCCTCCCAGGAGCTTCTGTCCTGCTGGTACGAAGCGCTCAGAAAAGCGGGCTTTACCGGCACGCAGACCCCGGGGCTGCCGTTCCACATAAGCATGGAGGTCTTCCCCACGGACAGGGAGGAGCAGGCTTTGGAGCTCACGCGGAAGGCCGCCGGCATGTTCGCCCCCGTGCCGGTGCACATAAGCCACATAGGCATGTTCGCGGGCGGGAAGGTGCTGTTCTGCGCCCCGGAAAGGGACGACCTGCTCAACGCGCTGCACGCGGCCTGCGAGAGCGGCCTTCCCCAGCCCCATCCATGGACGCCCCACGTCACCATGCTTATCGACGCGCCGGAGACCGTGCGCGCGGCGCTGCCGGTGCTTATAAACAGCTTTACGCCTTTTACCGCGAAGATCGTCCGTCTGCACCTGTGCGCCTTCTGGCCCACGCGGGAGATCGCGGATATCGAGCTTACGGGAGACAGATAAGGAGGCCGAATGACTGACTATCGCCTTATAACCGAACAGATGCTGGCGCTGGCGGAGGAGTCCAATGACCCCATACCCGTAATGGCCAACGTGTCAGCGCTGCTGTATCACGCCATGGAGAACGTGAACTGGGCAGGCTTTTACCTGGTCAAGGGCGGCGCGCTGATACTGGGGCCCTTCCAGGGCAGGCCGGCGTGCGTTAAGATCGCCAGGGGCAGGGGCGTATGCGGCACCGCCTGGGTCTCGGACGCCGCGCAGCTGGTGCCGGACGTGCACGCGTTCCCGGGCCACATCGCCTGCGACAGCGCGTCCCGTTCCGAGATAGTGGTGCCCATACACGTGGGCGGCGAAGTGATAGGCGTGCTGGACATAGACAGTCCCGTGCCCGCCCGTTTTGATGAGTCTGACGCCCTGGGGCTGACCAAACTCGTGCAGGCGATGGAGCGCGTATTCGGATAAGCACAACTACCGTATGATCGGAGGAAACATTATGAATATAGGCGTGATAGGGCTGGGACACATGGGCAGGGCCTTCATAGAGGGCCTGGTGAACAGCGGCGTAAGGCAGGCGGACATAACGGTAAACGCCCGCACCATACAGAGCGTACAGGCGGTGAAGGACGAGTTCCCCGCCCTGCAGGTGGCGTTCAGCAAGCGGGACCTGGTGTCCCGGGCGGACATGATAGTCATAGCCGTAAAGCCCCAGAACGCGGCGGAAGTACTGGGCGAAATCGGGCGGTACGGCCTGAAAGGCAAGCTCATAGTCAGCTTCATGGCGGGCATCAGCCTGAGCGACATCCGCAGTATGCTGGGGGACGAAAGCGGCAGCCTGAGCGTGGTGCGCATGATGCCGAACCTCGCCATAGCCAAGCTGAACGGCGTGATAGGCGTATGTTACGAGGGCGACATACCCGCCATGGACAAGGCTGGCGCGCTCTTCCGGCGGCTGGGGTACATGATCCGCGTGTCTGAGGAAAGGCTGGACGTGATCACCGTATGCGCGGGCAGCGGGCCCGCCTTCGCGGCGTATCTGATGCAGCAGTACCGGGAGGCCTGCCTGCGCCTGCTGGGCGACGCCGCCCAGAGCGAGGAGCTCATGCGGCGCATGTTCGAAAACGCGCTGGACATGACCGCGGACGGCGGCATGACGCTGGAAGCGCTCATAGACAAGATCAGCACCAAAGGCGGCGTGACCGAAGCGGGCGTGACAGCCCTTAAATGCTCCGGCATCGGTTCTTCCATGGATTACTGCTTTTCTTCCGCGCTCAGGCGCATAACGGAACTTAAGCCCGCAAAATAAACACACGGAGAGGCATATGGATTACATAAAAGTCACTAAGGAGAACATAGGCGCGGAGCACATCTGCTGCGCCATATCAAACGACAGGGACGTGCAGGTCGCCTCAAAAAAGGCCTGGCTGGCGGAGCGCTTTGACGAGGGCTTGGTGTTCCTTAAAAGCGTCGAGCGGGGCAAGTGCTTTATAGAGTACATACCCGCCGAATACGCCTGGGTGCCCATAGACGCGGACGGCTGGATGTACATAGACTGCCTGTGGGTGTCGGGCTCGTTCAAGGGCCACGGCTACTCCAATGATCTGCTCTCCGCCTGCGTGAGCGACAGCAGGGCGCAGGGGAAAAAAGGGCTGTGCGTGCTCGCCGCCGCCAAAAAGCTGCCCTTCCTGGCCGACCCCAAATACCTGAAACACAAAGGTTTCTCCGTCTGTGACGAAGCAGACAACGGCATACAGCTGTGGTGCCTGCCCTTTTCGGAGGGCGCGGAGAAGCCCGCTTTCAAGGCCTGCGCGAAACATCCCCATACGGATGAAAAGGGCTACGTGCTGTACTACACCAGCCAGTGCCCCTTCAACGCCAAATACGTGCCCATAGTGGAACAGGCCGCGAAAGAGCACGGCATACCCTTCAAGGCCGTACATATACAGACCCGTGAACAGGCGCAGAGCGCGCCCACGCCCGTGACCACCTATTCCCTGTTCAAAGACGGCGAATACCTGACCAACGAGCAGATGAACGACACCAAATTCCTGAAACTGGCGGGAAAGTGAGGCCGATATGGACAGAAAACTGTTTGCGCAGGCCCTGACCAAGTTCCTGGCGGGGCTGCTGCTGGTGGGCGCGCTGCTGTTCGTGCCGGCGGGCACATTTAAATTCTGGCAGGCGTGGCTGCTTATCGGGATACTGTTCCTGCCCATGTTCGCCGCGGGGCTGGTGATGCTCAAAAAAAGCCCCGCCCTGCTCAGGAAGCGCCTGAGCGCCAGGGAGGAACAGGGCGAGCAGAAGGCGGTGGTGCTGGCAAGCGGCGTCATGTTCCTGGCGGCGTTCGTGCTGGCGGGGCTGAACTTCCGCTTCGGCTGGATCGTCCTGCCCGCGTGGATCCCCTGGGCGGCGGCAGCGGTGTTCCTGACAGGATACGCGCTGTACGCTGAGGTTCTCCGGGAAAACGAGTACCTGTCCCGCACCGTGGAGGTGCAGGAAGGCCAGAAGGTGGTGGACACGGGGCTGTACGGCGTCGTGCGCCACCCCATGTACCTGAGCACGCTTATCCTCTTCCTGGCGATGCCGCTGGTGCTGGGCAGCGTGATATCGTTCGTCGTCATGCTGGCGTATATCCCCATAATCGTAAAGCGCATAAAAAACGAGGAGCAGGTGCTGGAAAAAGGGCTGGCGGGCTACACGGAATACGAACACAGGGTCCGCTGCAGGCTGATACCCTTCGTGTGGTAGAAAGGAAGAATAATGGCGTCCTCAAAGGAATACCTGGATTTCATACTGGAACAGCTCTCGGGGCTGGAAGACATAAGCTGGCGGGGGATGATGGGCGAGTTCATCATCTATTACAGGGGCAGGATCGCGGGCGGCATATACGACGACCGCCTGCTGGTAAAGCCCGTAAACGCCGCCCGGGAACTGATGCCCGGCGCGGAGGAAGAACTGCCCTACGAGGGCGCGAAGCCCATGCTGCTGGTGGACAACGTGGACAGCCGGGAATTCCTGACCGGGCTGTTCACGAAAATGTACCCCGAACTGCCCGAGAGCAGGCCGAAGAAGCCGAAAAAAGGCTGACGGCACTGCCACCGCGCCTGCAATTCGCGGAAAAGAAAGGTGAAACATGCTCACGCTCTACACTCCCGAACTCAAAGACCTGTGGTTCAAACAGCAGATGCTCGCGGACGAAGCCACCATGGCTTACAACCGCGCCTGGGGCGGCACCATAGCCTTCCCCGAGGAAAAATGGCCCGCCTGGCACGAAAAATGGGTCGCACGCGCCGATGGCAAACACTTTTACCGCTACCTTAAGGACGAAAACGGCGCTTTCATGGGCGAGATCGCCTGCCACTTTGACGAAGACGTCCCCGGCTTCATGGCGGACGTGATCATCTACGCCCCCTTCCGGGGCAGGGGCTACGGCAGGACCGCGCTTGAAATGCTGTGCGCCGCGGCAAGGGAAAACGGCGTATCCACGCTGTACGACGAGATCGCTGCCGACAACCCGTCGGTAAAGCTTTTCCTTAAATGCGGTTTCACGGTCGTCCGCCGCACCGAAACGGGCATACTGCTCAAAAAGAACTAGAGAAGCCGGCCGGGATGGATTTCGAGATCAAAAAGATGGAGACCGACGCGGAGATAAAGGGCAAGGCGTATGTGAACTGGCAGTCCTGGCAGGAAGCGTACAGGGGGCTGATCGACCAAAGCTACCTGGACGCGCTTACGCTTGAGCAGTGCGAGGAAATCGCCCGCAGGTGGCCCGACAACGTGTTCATAGCGAAGCACGAGGGCAAGGTCGTCGGGTTTTCTGCCTTCGGCAGGTACCGGGGAGACGATTTGAGCGACACCGGTGAGATAATAGCGATCTATGTGCTCAAAGAATACTACGGTACCGGCGCGGGACGGCTGCTGATGGACAGGGCGCTTGCCGCGCTGGACCAAAAGAAAGTCGCGCTGTGGGTGTTAAAGGGCAACGGGCGCGCCATACGCTTTTACGAAAAGTGCGGCTTCCGTTTTGACGGAAAAGAGAAGACGCAGCTTATCGGCACCCCCGTGACTGAACTAAGGATGGTGCTTGAGAGATAATGCGGTCACGGGGAGGGTCTTAATGGTAACTAAGCATGTGGTCGTGCTGCCCTACGACGAAAGCTGGGCGCAAGCCTTCAGGGACATAGAAACGGAAGTGAAAGCCGCGCTGGGCCCTCTGGCAAAGCGCGTAGAGCACGTGGGCAGCACCTCCGTGCCGGGCCTGTGGGCAAAGCCCATAATCGACATGGACATCGTGATAAGGGACCGGTCCCTGCTGGACGGCGTGATCCGGGCGCTCGCGACCATCGGCTACCGGCACGAGGGCGACCTGGGCATCCCCGGGCGGGAAGCCTTCGCGTACGAGGGCAAAAGTCACCTTATGAAGCACCACCTGTACGTGTGCGCAGAAGACTCCGAAGAACTGAAACGGCACCTCGCCTTCCGGGACTACCTGCGCGCCCATCCCGACGCGGTCAGCGAGTACAGCCGCATAAAGAGGGAAGCCGCTTTGCTGTACACGTACGACATAGACAGCTACATAGCGCACAAATCCCCGTTCATAGAAAAGGTTTACGCGGAACTGGGGCTGTAGGCGTTCTATCCGCCGGCAGCCCGCCGCACAAGCGAGGTATCACCATGTTTTTTCACAAAAAGACGCCACCGGTCGCCGACACCGGCTACGACCCAGAGACCCAGTATCCCGCCATACGCGCCTCCATCTGCACCGGGGAAAAGGTGGCGGGCTTCAGGAACAAAAAGGACGGGCGTTTCACCGAAGTCATGCTCATAAAGACTCCCGAGGACGAGGAGCGCTTTAAAAAGCTGTATAACGTGAGATCGCTCCCGGTGGAGTATTGATCTTATGGCGAAAGTTAAGCTTACGGTAACCAAAAGCGAGTGCAGGGGCGGATACCACAAGGCGGGCGACACGTATGTGGTGGAAGACCTGTGCCCTCCCCTGTGCCACGAACTGTGGAACACGGTCTATCCTTACGTTTTCGCGCTGCAAAACGGTGCCAGTCTGGACTGCGGGGATGCCAAGGCGAAAAGCTTCGCCGCGCGCTGCCCGGACGGCGGGAAAGTGGAGATACGCGGGGAACTGCTGCCGGAAGACGGCGAAGACCGGTAATACCCGAAGCGGGGGCATAGATGGAACTAAGAAAGATAAACCTGAATGACGCATACGCCCAGTGGGAATACACCGCCGCCCTGCCCGCGGACGAAAACGGGCTCACCAACCCGTTCCACGGCGTGTCCTTTGAGGAATATAAGGAAAAAGTGCTGCCCAGGCTCATCTCCTACGAGCATCCGGTGGGCATGCCGGACTGGTTCGTGCCGGAAACGTACTACTACCTGTGGGACGAAGGCAGGCTGGTGGGCGAGTTCCGCATACGCCACCGCCTTACCGAGGCGCTCAGAAACGGCGCGGGGCACATAGGCTACAGCATACGCAAAGACGCCCGGGGCAGGGGCTGCGGCACCGAGGGGCTGAGGCTCACCCTGGAGATAGCGAAAAAGATCGTCCCGGAAGACGAGATATACCTGCGGGTGAACAGGGACAACATCGCGTCCCAGAAAGTGATGCTCAAAAACGGGGCGCGGCAGGCGGGCGAAGACGAAACGCACCTGTTCATGCGCATACCCAAATGAGCATGCGGCAAAGCGGGGAAAGGCAGTATGGAATACGTTTTTGAGACCGGACGCCTGAGGGCGCGCGCCTTCGTGCCCGGGGACGCCGAAAGGCTGTACGAGATCCACCTGGACGAAGAAGTTAAAAAGTGGTTCCCCAACGAGAGCTACCTGGACGCGCAGGAAGCCGGGGAAGCCGCCGCGTTTTTCGCCGACTGCGTGAAAGCCGGGCGCCTGCCCTGCGTGCTGGCGGTCGAGCTTAAGCGGACCGGGGAGCTCATAGGGGACGCCGGCATAAACGAAGCGGACGGGAAGCCGGAAGAGATCGAGGTCGGGTACGTCATCTGCCGTGAGCTCAGGGGACAGGGCTACGCCACCGAGCTTCTGGGCGGGCTCACCGAATACGCCGCGTCCGCATTCGGCGTAAAATCGCTTTTCGGCCGCGTGGTAAAGGGCAACGGGGCGTCCGTACGGGTACTGGAAAAGAACGGGTACGGCTTTGTCGCCGAAGAATCCGGCGCGGAGGACGACCCTTACGGGCACGGCGTGCTCGTGTACATGAAAAACACGCGCCCGAACGGCGCCTGACCGCAGGAGGCAGCAGTGGATATAATAAAAATAGACGGGTCATCCGCCGGCAGGGTCGTGCCGCTCATCGCCGCGTTCCGGGTGACGCTGCGCGGCTACAAGGGCATAGAGTCCGGACCCGACCTAAAGCAGGCTGAAGAAGAGATAGCGGAATTTCTGGACAAAGGTTATCCCGTGTACGCCGCCGTGCAGGGCGGGGACACCGCCGGGTATGTCGTGTGCAGGACGGACGGGCCCTGCGTGTGGGTGGAGCACATATTCGTGCGGGAGGAATACCGGCGCAGGGGAATAGCGTCGCTTTTGTTCAAACAGGCAGAAGACCTCGCCGCGCGGCTGGGCGACGACACCGTGTACAACTTCGTGCATCCCAACAACGAGGGCATGATCGCGTTTCTGCGCTCCAGGGGCTATACGGTGCTCAACATGCTGGAGATACGCAGGCCCTGGACGGGCGAGACCCCGACGGCCAAGGTGCGGGTGAACGACACCGAGTTCGACTACTGAGGGGCATTTATTAAGGCAGACCATGATATACAGCCAGACTGTAACGCTAAAAAACGGAAAAGAGGCGCTGATAAGGAACGGCGTCGCGGCGGACGGGGAAGCGGTCTTCGAGAACTTCAACCTCACCCACGCCCAGACGGATTTCCTGCTGTCCTATCCCGACGAGAACAGCTACGACCCTAAGCAGGAAGCCCGCTTCCTGGCGGAAAAAACGGCAAGCCCAAATGAGACAGAGCTGGTCGCGATCATAGACGGCAAAATCGCGGGCACCGCGGGCATAGAGGCGGCGGGCACGAAATACAAGGTCCGGCACCGGGCGGAAATGGGCATAAGCATACTCAGGGAATACTGGGGGCTGGGCCTGGGCAGGGCGCTTGTCAGGGCCTGCATAGACTGCGCGAAAACAGCCGGCTACACACAGCTGGAACTGAACGCGGCGGCGGAAAACGAAAGGGCGCTTTCCCTGTACCGCAGCCTGGGGTTCATCGAATACGGGCGCAATCCCCGCGGGTTCAACTCACGCCTGTCCGGCTATCAGGAACTGGTATACATGCGTCTGGAACTTTAACGCTGCGCCCGACTAAGGCGCAAAAAGGAGAGACTATGGACCATCGCGGCACTCAGAGGCTCGAGACCGAAAGGCTCATACTGAGGCGGTTCGCTCTTAACGACGCCCCTGCCATGTTCAGAAACTGGGCTTCGGACGGCGAAGTGACCAGATTCCTCACCTGGCCCACCCACAAAAGCGTCGAAACGACCCAGTGGGTGCTGGACAGCTGGATCCCCCATTATGAAGAAAACAACTATTACCACTGGGCCATCACGCTCAAGGAAAACGGTGACGAGCCCGTAGGCGACATCGCCGCCGTGAAAGTGGACGATGATACTTTGTGCGCCGAGATCGGCTACTGCCTGGGCAGGAAGTGGTGGCACAAAGGCGTCATGACGGAAGCGCTCAAGGCTGTGGAGGACTTTTTGTTCGACGCCGTGGGCATGGAAAGGATAGAGGCGCGGCACGACATAATGAACCCGAATTCCGGCAGGGTCATGCTGAAATGCGGCATGAAGTACGAAGGCACCCTGCGCGCCTCCCACAGGAACAACCGGGGGCTCTGCGACGTAAACTGCTACTCGCTGCTTAAAAGCGAACGCCGGCCCTCCCCGCCCGAAGAAAGTGAAAAGCAGGATTTCTTCAGCCGTTTCGTGTCCTGCACCGCCGCGGGCAGCGGCAGCCAGAACTGGTTCAGGACCGAAGATCCTAATAAAGAAATCACCTGCCGCGTGTATTACCGCCTCTCCCGCGACACGGACGAATGCGCGCTTTTGTATTCCAACCTGATAGACTCCACCTACGCGGACGGCAGCCACAGCCACGCTAACTTCGTGCCGGGCCCCTGGACCATACATTCACTAAGGGCAGGCAGGGTGAGCGCGTGCGGCATGGAACAGACCGCCGAGCCCGAGTTTTTCACACAGGTCACGTTTGGCGACCAGACAGAAAAACGCGTGAACCCCGGGGAGCTCTTTTCCTGCGACCCCTTCCGTTTCCCCGCGCGCAAAGGCGAGTACATGTGCGTTGAGATGGCGTTTTCCGGCGCGAAAGTGCCCTGCCATACCGAAAGCCTGCTGCCTGCGTTCCGCCTGGCGGACGGGAAATGGACGCACAGCACCGAGATCCCCTTCCCCTGCATGGTCGCCGCAAGACGCGGGGGCGAAACGCGCCTGGGTTTTATAGGCGACTCCATCACCCAGGGCATAGGCACCCCGGACAATTCCTACACCCACGTGGCGGCGCGTGTCCAGGAGGCGCTGGGCGAAGGCGTCGCCGTGTGGGACCTGGGCCTCGGCTACGGACGGGGGCACGACGTGGCGCTGGACGGCTCATGGCTGTACCGGGCGCGGCAAAACGACGTGATGTGCGTGTGTTTCGGTGTAAATGACCTGTTCCAGCTGGGGGACGCCGAGCTGCTCAAAAAGGACCTGGCCTATATCGTGC
>JAFZLE010000326.1 GCA_017551645.1 Clostridia bacterium
CCACATTTTCCTGCCAACACGGTCGATCTTCATTATGGTCTGTCCGCCCTTGCCTATCAACGTGGCGCCCCTGACCGGCCTGTCGATCCTGCCGTTTTTTACAATGTAGCCCTCGCCCACCGCGAAGTTGAACTCGCCTGTTATGGGATTGACGCTGCCGCCGCCCATCTTCTTGGCGTAGAGCCCGTCGCCCATGCCGGAGATTATCTCGTTCTCGTCATCGCTTCCGGGAGCGATATATGTGTTCCTCATGCGCGACGTAGGCGCGAAGGTATAATCCTGCCTTCTCCCCGAACCTGTCACCGGCATATCCATTCGCCTGGAGTTGAACCGGTCGATCATATAGTTTTTAAGTATGCCGTTTTCTATCAGCACCAGCCTGGTAGTGGGGTTGCCCTCGTCATCTATGTTCTCGCTGCCCCAGTAATTGGGTATCGTGCCGTCGTCTATCGCGGTGACTTTGGCGGAAGCGATCTGCTTGCCAAGCTTGCCGCAGAATTCGCTGTTGCCGTAAGCGACACTGGTGGCTTCCAGTGAATGGCCGCAGGCTTCGTGGAATATGACTCCGCCGAAGCCTCCGTCTATAACCACAGGCATCACTCCCGCAGGACAGAAATCCGCGTGCAGCATAGTGAGCGCCTGCTGCGCTGCCTCTTTGGCGATAGCCTCCGGATCCACCTGCGTTTCGTACAGTTCAAAGCCTATCATGCCGCCGGGAGATGCGTTGCCCGTCTGGTTGACTCCGTCTTTGGAAGCCACTGCTGTAGCGGAAATACGGCTGTACACACGCACATCGTTTTTGAACATGCCTTCGGTATTGGCTATCGTCACGTGCTGTTCCCAGTCCCACAGGCTGCTCATGGCGTGGGCTATCTCATTGCTTTCGCTTTTGATAGCCTTGCATACCTTGCGGATGAGCGCCGCACGCTTTTCGCCCGCGACATCCATGGGCAGCAGCTTTATCTCGTGTATGTTGGGAACCACCGAGCCCACTAGATCAACACATATGCCCTCAGTCTTTACGGAACCTATGGCGCCCGCTGCGGCATCCGCCAGTTTCATCAGGCCGCTGTAATCGGTGTTGGACGAATGAACGTAAACACTGCGCAGCCCCTTGTATACCCTCAGTCCCACGCCGTGTATGCGCGCAGTCGTCGCAGTATCTATCTTATCGTCTGTCTGGCTCAGCCTGCTGGAACGAGTATCTTCGTAAAACAGTTCCGCAAAATCTCCACCCGTGGAAACTGCCCTTTGCAGAGCGTCTCTTGCGTAGCTCTTGTTAAGCATTTCAAACCTCCTCTATCCAAAAATATACATATATTACATCTTATTATACCACCCTGTCGGGCAGCTTATATTTCAATGTATTACTATTCTATTACGTAAATGTGTTATTTTATCAACAAGGTGTCCGTTTCAGATAGTATGCTGCCGTCTGCGGCTATCTGGCAGACCTTTACGCTGTCTTCCGGGCTGATCTCCAGATCCGGAACGATAAGCAGCTCCGAATTTACGAGTATGGTCTTGCGTTTGGAATCGTCCACGTAAATGTTGCTTGCGGGAGTAAAGCCCTTACCCGTCACAAACGTATTATTGCCCTGTATATAGCAGTTTTCGATCTGTATCGGATTTATGCCGAAAACCATGTCGGCTTCCCTTTCCAGTGTCTTTCCGCCGTAGACATACTGTTCCCCGTATACGATATCGTATTCCAGAATCTCCATCTCTTCCATGTATTTGGGGGATTCCATCTGTTCGGCATGGAACCGCACCATCGTGCCTACAGGTCTTGCGCAGCGAAGCAGCGTGTAAGCTCCGAGTTGATACGCCTCTATGTCCTTATCCTGTTTCTCCAGCGGATAATTCGACCAAATCACATATGGAGTTGCGTACAAGTCGCCCTGAGGCAGTTCATCCACGTTGAAGTTGAGCCCCGGCAGATGATCCCCGAACAATACCACTACCGTCGGTTCGTCAAACACCGTCAGCGCTGTCGTGAGTTCGCCAATAAAGGCGTCAACATCGTTTATTTGGTTTAAGTAATACTCCATGGAAAGAGAATCTGTATCAGAAGGTGAAGCGATGACCGGAAAACGCGCTTCTTCTTCCGCGTCGTCAGGATAAGCGCCATGGCTTTGCACCGTTACGACGTACAGAAAATCCCTTTCCTGAGTAGTCAGAAGTGCGTCGTTTATGACACCGAACAGTACGCTGTCTTTTGCCCATCCCTTTGGATTTGTCTCGGTTATGTCCATATACTCTTCCGAAACGAAGCGGTCGAAACACAGGTTGCTGTATACCGTGTCCCTGTGGTAGAAGGACCCCGTATAGTTATGGATGAAAGTGCTGTACAGCCCCAAGGTTTTCAGATCCAGCGCGAGGGATTCCCACACACCTTCCTGCAATACCGTCTGGAACGGGAATTCGCCGGACCCGAAAAAATCCAGGTTGCAGCCGGTCAGCACCTCATACTCCGTGTTCGCGGTGCCTCCGGAAACCGTGGGCACGAGCAGTTTCCCGCTGGTATAATCCTGCTGCAGCGCCCTGAAATTGGGTATCGGGTCCCCTTCTATCTGGTAATCGTTCAAGGTAAGGGGATCGAAAAAGCTTTCAAGCTGTATAAATATAAGATTGGGCGTGTCCAGGTCGTCATACTGATCCGTGTATCCCAGCAGGTCCCTTATGTTGTCAACTGATTCCTCGGTGTATCCCTCCGGCCGTGAAGAGAACAGGCCGTTTCTTACGAACTCTATAAAGTCCTCGGTAAACCCGCGGTCGGGTTTGGGCGTGGGCGTAGGCTGCGGGTTATCCTGTGTGCCTATGACCGTGACCATGGTCTCTGAATAATCCATCGGCCGCGCGATACGTTTATCGAACGCGCTGCGGACAAAGCTGTAGCTGAAACCATATTCCATGTATGCGTGATAAATGCTGGGTTTTAAGCTCGTCTTTACGAAACCGCCCGCCAGCGCCAGCACGAAACACGCGCCGAGCAGCACTACGGCCAGAAGCAGCCGAAGAAGGCCGCGTTTTTTCTCGTTCCTGTATTTAGGCGACTTTACGAACAGGATTATCATAAGCGAGAGCACTGCCGCGATGAGCAGACCGATCAGCGCGATCTGCCACCAGGTGTAATACACGGTGAGCAGCCCCTTCGCGCCGATAGACAGTATCAGGTCCGCGAACGTCAGCGGATAGCCCGTCCTGTGTTTTAACACCATGGAATTCACTACGCCCAGTGTGAGCCATATAACCGTGACCAGCGTCAGCGAAAAGAGCTTTCGCCTGAAAACAAGGGCCAGGGCCAGCGTAAACGCCACAACAAGGCATCCCAGCACGAAAGCTATGGGATTCTCTGCAGTGAACAGTACCGCCGCCTTTACGCTCGCGCGGGACAGGATCTCCAGAATTATGTTTATCAGCGTGCCGCCGCCCAGCATGATCGCGGTGCCGCCGAACGGAAATCTCCTGCCCAGGCCTTCTCTCATCCCGGATTCGGCTTGTTTACCCATATATCCTCCGTATGTCCTTTCGCGTCTGCCTTACGTTCGTTTTATTCAGTCCACTGGCCGAGTATGTCGCTCATCCACTCGTATACATCCATCGAGTATACTTCCATCAGTTTCTCCCTGGAAAGGCAGAGATCAGTGCCGCCTTTCGCGGCGACCTTGCCTTTATCCAGCAGCACGGCGCAGGTGCCGTACTTTTTGGCCAGTGACAGGTCGTGTACCACGCTTATCACTCCCCGGTTTTTGCCCTTAAGCCACTCGCCTATAAGTGAGAATACGTGTTTCTGATATATAAGGTCCAGGTGATTCGCAGGCTCGTCAAGTATAAGTATACTGGGGTCCTGGGCGAATACCTGAGCAAGGAACACCCTTTGGAGTTCGCCGCCGGAAAGCTGCAGCACGCTGGTGTGCCTGAATGCTTCAAGCCCCGTGATGTCCAGCGCTTTTTCTATCAGGTCAC
>JAFZLE010000327.1 GCA_017551645.1 Clostridia bacterium
ACAACACCATGAAGCTGGCGGACATCTGCTTTGAGCCCTTTACCGTTGAAGGAAAGGAATACCCTCTGGGTTATTCCCTGTTCGAGGATGATTACGAGCTGGAATCCAATGTCAAAGTGCGCCGCGCCGCCTTCCGCGCGTTCTCGGACACGCTGGAAAAGTACAAGCACACCACCGCTGCCGCCTATAACGCATGCGTGTCACAGGAGAAGACAATGTCCGAGCTGCGCAGGTTCGGCAACGTTTTCGACAGCCTGCTTTTTGACCAGAAAGTGACGCAGGAAATGTACGACCGCCAGATCGACCTGATCACCGAGCGCCTCGCCCCGCATATGCGCCGCTACGCCAGGCTGCTGGAAAAAAAGCATGCTCTGGACAAGATCTCTTTCGCGGACCTCAAAATCGCCGTGGATCCGGAATACGACCCCAAAGTGTCCATAGAAGAATCGCACAAGTACATCCGCGACGCCCTGTCCATCCTCGGGCCAGACTATGCTGACATGGTCGACCGGGCGTACCGTGAGCGCTGGGTGGATTTTGCCCGCAACGTCGGCAAAAGCACGGGCGGTTTCTGCTCGGGCATGTATCGCAAAAACTCGTTCATACTGCTGAACTGGAACGACCGTATGTCCGACGTGTTCACCCTGGCGCACGAGCTGGGACACGCGGGACAGGATATGTACAGCAGCAGGGACCAGTCCTACTACGACTGCAATCCTTCCACCTACCTCGTTGAAGCGCCTTCCACCATGAACGAACTGCTGCTCGCCCATCACCTTACGCGTTCCGGCAGTGACAGGCGCTTCCGCCGCTGGGTGCTCTCCAGCCTGATAAGCAACACCTATTACCACAACTTCGTCACTCACCTGCGGGAGGCCTGGTACCAGAGGGAGGTATACCGCATAATCGACGATGGCGGCAGCGTAAACGCGGACGTGCTCAGCGACCTGTTCCGCAAGAACCTGGAGCTGTTCTGGGGCAGCGACGTGGAGATACCCGAAGGCGCAGAACTCACCTGGATGCGCCAGCCACACTATTACATGGGCCTGTACTCCTACACTTACAGCGCCGGCCTCACCGTGGCCACCCAAGCCATGCTGCGCATAGAAAAGGAAGGCACGCCTGCCGTTGGGGATTGGAAAAAGTTTCTTTCCGCCGGCGGCACGCTGGATCCCGTAGGCCTGGCTAAACTCGCGGGCCTGGATATCACCACCGACGGTCCCCTCAACGCCACCATAGATTATATCGGTTCCGTCATCGACGAGATATGCCGCCTCACCGAGGAACTGGACGGCATCAAAGTCTGACAGTTGACCAGATAATACAAGCGCGCGGGACTGATTTTGTCCCGCGGGCGGGACGAAACCTTACAAAAACGGTTTCGTCCCCTTTTTTAACACTATCAACGTCAAATAATAGCATTTTTGCTTGAAAACACATCGAAAAAGGTGTATAATATATGTTTGTGAGTTTGGACACACATATCATTTTTTGGGAGGAAACCCATGGCAACCAAATACTTATATCTGTTCACCGAAGGAAACGCCACCATGCGCAACCTGTTGGGCGGCAAAGGCGCGAACCTGGCCGAAATGACCAATATCGGCCTGCCCGTTCCCCAGGGCTTTACCATAACCACCGAGGCCTGCACTCAGTATTATGAGGACGGCCGCCAGATCAATCCCGAGATCCAGGCCGAGATCATGACCTACATCGCCAAGATGGAAGAGATCAACGGCAAAAAGTTCGGCGATCTTAAAAATCCCCTGCTGGTCAGCGTAAGAAGCGGCGCGAGAGCTTCCATGCCCGGTATGATGGACACTATCCTGAACCTGGGCTTAAACGACGACGTGGTCGCCGCCATGATCGCCGGCAATCCCGATCCCAAGTTCGCCCGTTTCGTTTACGACAGCTACCGCCGTTTCATCCAGATGTACTCCGACGTGGTAATGGAAGTCGGCAAAAAGTACTTCGAGCAGCTGATCGACGAGATGAAGCAGGCCAAGGGCGTCAAGTACGACGTTGAGCTCACCGCCGAAGACCTCAAGGCGCTGGCCGCCCAGTTCAAGGCCGAGTACAAGAGCAAGATCGGCAGCGACTTCCCCTCCGACCCCAAAGAGCAGCTGATGGGCGCAATAAAGGCCGTGTTCCGTTCCTGGGACAACCCCCGCGCCAACGTATACCGCAGGGACAACGACATCCCCTACTCCTGGGGCACCGCCGTCAACGTAATGCCCATGGTATTCGGCAACCTTAACAACAACTCCGGCACCGGCGTCGCTTTTACCCGTGACCCCGCCACCGGCGAAAAGAAACTCATGGGCGAGTTCCTGGTGAACGCCCAGGGCGAAGACGTGGTCGCCGGCGTGCGCACCCCCATGCCCATCGCCGAGATGGCCGAGAAGTTCCCCGAAGCCTATGCGGATTTCGAGCGCGTATGCGACATACTTGAAAAGCACTACCGCGACATGCAGGACATGGAGTTCACCGTGGAAAACGGCAAGCTCTACATGCTCCAGTGCCGCAACGGCAAGCGCACCGCTCCCGCCGCCCTCAAGATCGCCTGCGACCTGGTGGACGAAGGCATGAGGACCGAGGAAGAAGCGGTCGCCATGATAGATCCCAGAAACCTGGACACCCTGCTGCATCCCCAGTTCGATCCCGCCGCGCTCAAAAAGAGCCAGGCTATCGCCAAGGGCCTGGGCGCGTCTCCCGGCGCTGCCTGCGGCAAGATCGTGTTCACCGCTGAGGACGCCGAAGCCTGGGCAGCCAGGGGCGAAAAGGTCGTGCTCGTACGCCTTGAGACATCTCCCGAAGACATCACCGGCATGAAGAGCGCCCAGGGCATACTGACCGTACGCGGCGGCATGACCTCCCACGCGGCCGTCGTTGCCAGAGGCATGGGCAAGTGCTGCGTGTCCGGCTGCGGCGACATCGTGATGGACGAGGAAAACAAGCAGTTCACCCTCGCTGGCAAGACCTTTAAAGAGGGCGACTTCATTTCCATCGACGGTTCCAACGGCAATGTCTACGACGGCATCATCCCCACCGTAGACGCCACCATCGCCGGCGAGTTCGGCCGCATCATGGCCTGGGCGGACAAGTTCCGCACCCTCAAGGTCAGGACCAACGCCGACACTCCCGCCGACGCCCGCAAGGCCCGCGAACTGGGCGCCGAAGGCATCGGCCTGTGCCGCACCGAGCACATGTTCTTCGAGGAAGAGCGCATCGCCGCGTTCCGTGAGATGATCTGCTCCGACACCAAGGAAGGCCGC
>JAFZLE010000328.1 GCA_017551645.1 Clostridia bacterium
CCTCTATCTCCGAAAGCGCGTTCGTGCTCACCGTGCCGCAGGCCACTACGACGGCCTTGATGTCAAACTTCCGCAAAAACGCCATGTCCTGGCGGGCGTATTTTATGATCGTATCCTTCGATCTGCCGCCGTACGGGACCCTGCCCGTATCTCCGAGATAGATAATATCCTCCTGCGGCATGATCTGTATCAGCTTTTTCACTGTTGTAAGACCGCCCAGTCCGGAATCGAACACGCCGATAGGTCTGTTGTCCATAAACCGCGTCTGCAACCTCGCAAAAAAGGAGGGGAAGCTTTCCCCTCCGTGTTTTTATTCCTCTTCTTCCTCTTCGGGAAGCTCGGCGTCGTGATACACCGCCTGAGTGTCGTCGTACTCGTCCAGCCAGTCGATCAGCTTCTGGACTTTCGCCGCAAGCTCGGGATCGGTGATCTCGTTGGTCATGGTGGGCACCATCTGGCGTTCAACGCTGAGGAATGTGCAGCCCGCGTTTTCAAGGTTGTCCCTGACCTCGCTAAGATCGTTGGGGTCGGTGTAGAACACCGCACTCTCCTCGGAAGACTCCACGTCGTCCGCGCCGGCTTCCAGCGCCAGGTTCATGAGTTCGTCCTCGTCCAGGCCCTTCTCGTTGTCGATCTCGATGACGCCCTTGCGCTCGAACTTGTAGGATACGCAGCCGTTGGAGCCCAGGCTGCCGCCGCATTTGTCGAATATGTGCCTGATCTCGCTGGCAGTACGGTTAAGGTTGTCGGTAACGACTTCCACTATCACCGCCACTCCGCCGGGAGCGTAGCCTTCGTAAGTGACTTCCTTGTAGTTGGCGCCTTCGCCCTCGCCCGCAGCCTTCTTGATGGAACGCTGGATGTTGTCGTTGGGCATGTTGTTGGCCTTCGCCTTTGCGACGACGTCCTTCAGCTTGTTGTTGGTGGACGGGTCGGGACCGCCTTCTCTTACGGCAATGGCGATCTCTCTGCCGATCTTGGTAAATATCTTACCCCTGGCGGCGTCGGTCTTTTCCTTTTTATGCTTGATTGTGGACCATTTATTATGTCCGGACATCGAAAAGCCCCCTTGAATATAGTTTTGGTTATTCTATCATATTTCACCCTTTTAAGTCAAGCTTGTGTTTTTATCCCGTATGGGGTAAAATAAACAAAAAAACTCCGGAGATGTCTATGGCACAAGTCGCTTTTGTCCGCAAAAGCTTCGGCAGGTATACGGTGGAATTCGACGACGGTTCCGCCCTGTTCATGCGCGCGAAAGACATAAAGGCGCTGAACCTCGCGCCGGGCGCCGAAACAGATGCCGAAAGCCTGATAAAGCAGCTGCGCCCGCTCCAGCTGGACGACGCGTATGAGGACGCGCTGACCCTGCTGGATTACTCCATGAAGACCTCCCGCCAGATGCGGGATAAACTCAGGGCAAAGGGCTATCTGGACGACGTCACGGACGCGGTGATACAGCGGCTTGAAGCTTCCGGCCTGCTAAATGACGAGTACGTGGCCAGGCGGCTTATGGAAAACATGGTATCCGCCGGCAGGGGCAAGCTCGCGCTCAGGCAAAAGCTCAGGCAGAAGGGCATATCCGAAGAGATCGGTCAAAGCATACTGGAAGAGGTCTCACCAGATGACCAGGACGCCGCCTGCCTCGCCGCCGCCCGGAAACTGTTCAGGAAATACGCTGACCTGGAGCCGCGCGAGCAAAAACAAAAGCTGTCCCGGGCTTTGGCCTCAAGAGGCTTCGGCTGGGACAGCGTTTCCTACGCGATAGACAAACTCATTCGGGAGTCGGAGGATTGAGCCTGCTGAGCACTCCCATCCTTTTGAGCGCGGGCATGATGCCCCAGTACAGGAACGGGGCCACCAGGAAAGCGATGAAAGCGTTCAACATGGAAACGCTCATCTTGCCGATCGCCCACCACCAGGCGGCGGATATGCCCGTGCGGCTTTCCAGCTTACTGGCCGGGACCAGTCCCACCAGCACCCAGATAAAGCTCTTAAGCCCGTACATGACCGTATAAGTCAGCGCGCCGGCGGCTGAGATAACGTACAGCAGCGGAGTATGCTCGCCCTTGAGCTCCTGCTGTTTTGTTATATGTTTCCGGAATACTTTATAGAGTATCGCGACCACGAAGCCGATCATAAACTTGGTAACGAAAGTCACCAGGCTCTCTATGCCGTATCCGTAGATGACGTCATAGATCAAGCTGCCCAGGCCGCTTGCAACGCCCGCGTAAAGGGGGCTCAGCACAAAACCGGTAAAAGCGCAAAACGCGTTTGCCACGGAGACTTTACTGGTACCCAGCGGTATGCGTATCAATGTGCCCACGAACACGAACGCCGCCAAAAGCGCCGTAACAACAATGCGGTAAGTAACTGTCCTGTCGTCCGCTCGTTTCATTTTCTCACCTCCCGTATTGGTAGGAAATTATATACCCTCTCGACTCCAAGTGCATTAAGAGACGGTTATTATTTGAATAATTTCTTAAGCGCGCCTTCTTCCGCGCGAAAGTTATGGCGCACCTGGCTGAAGACCGCTTCCCTGGCGTCATCTGCCGGCATATCGTATCTGCTTCGTACCGCGTCCCTGCCGAACTTGAGCTCCGGCACGCAGTACCTTGCCACATGCCAGCCGTAAGGCATGCCCTGCCTGTTTATCCTCTGCGCGAAGGAATGGCAGATCAGGAAGCTCTTGTTCTGCGCCATTCCCAGCGCTGTTTCAAACGCCCCGCCCAGACACGTTTCATTTTTAAGGACATTTGAGAAGATAATTTCGCCGCCGCTTTTGAACGCGCCCATCAGCTTCACGAGCCGCCGGTTCAGCAAACCTTCCTCTGCCGCCGAGTCAGAATCGTATCCGTCACGCTTTAACTGGGCAAAATAGGGAAACCAGTCTTTCGATATAAACCCGCTCGCGCCGTTAAAGAGTTTTCCGTACGCTATATCGGCATCTTCCGCCAGTATCATCCTCCACTCCCAGGGGTCAGCGGCGGCGTCACCGCTCCACCAATACCGGGAGGACACGATCTCTTCCACGGAAAAACCCGGAACAGCGTTTCGGAACAGCGGCAGGAAACCGCATCCGAGTATGAGCGTTTTCAGCTCGTCCACGCTTTTCCTGCAGCCGGGATCGGACTCTGCCAGCCCGTGCATCGTCCATTTTTCCTCAAATTCCATATTCCCCCTCCCCCACAGGATTATACCACAGACGCCCTGTTCTTACAAGCCCGGCGCTCTTCCCTGCTTAACCTGTATTTTACAGCATATACTATTGACCCGAATTTGGTTTTGTGATATTATATCATCTGTTCGGGGCATTAGCGCAGCTGGTAGCGCACCACAATGGCATTGTGGGGGTCAGGAGTTCGAATCTCCTATGCTCCACTTTTTATACCCCGCAGTCATGCGGGGTATGTTGTTATTCAGGTCTCTTTCCTATTGCACGGTTTGGAGGACGGTTATGGAAAAGTTTATGGAAACACTCAAAAAGATCGGCGGCGCGGTCCTGTCTTTCCTCAGGAAAGCCTGGATCGCCATAAAGCAGTACGCCCCGATCGTGCTGAAAGCGGCATGGGACATACTCAAGGCTGCCTGGCGCTGGATCAGGGACACCGCCATCGTGGTCTGGAATCTGCTTATGAGCCTCACCGCGAAACTGCTGAAGCTCGATCCCGTGGCAAACAAGCTGGCGGTTACAGTGACGCTGTGCCTCGCTATCGTCTGCCTGGTTCTGCTGCTTATTGTAATTTTTTAATAAAATCACCCGCCGCTCTTGCATTCGCTTCTTCGTTATGCTATAATATCTGCTGTTGTTCGGGCAAGCGAACGGCTTGGAGAAGTCGCCTAGCTTGGTCGAGGGCGCACGACTGGAAATCGTGTAACGGCCAAAATCCGTTCGAGGGTTCGAATCCCTCCTTCTCCGTGAAAACTCTCTGCAAAAGCAGGGAGTTTTTTTCTTGGATAACACATACCATTTTAAAGCATTTATGCGTGTAAAGGCATTATCCCATGCGCTTTTTCCCGCGTGACGGCAATTTACGGGGATCGTATTTGATATTCCCCCGCATATTGTATTCTCATGCAGGAATCGGGGCGTGAATGTCGAATGATAATATAAAACTTGCGGAGGTGTATCATGGACGAGAGCATTTACACGGGCAGTAAAGTGATAACGCGCTATCCCGATGTCATTTTGAGCAAGAACGACGTGCCTTACGAGTCCGACCTGACCTTTAACGCGGGCATCGTGCGCCAGGGCGACGGATACATCATGCTGTTCAGGAACGATTACGGCTGCACCCAGCCCGAATGGGAAGCCGGCAAGCGGTTCAAGGGCACCAACATAGGCCTGGCGAGGAGCAGTGACGGGATCAAGTGGCAGGTGGAGAAAGAGCCCGTGTTCGAATTGAGCAAGCTGGGCGACCCCGAATTCATACGCTGCTACGACCCGCGCATCACCGTGCTGAGCGACCGGTACGTGGTCTCTTTCGCCATAGATACCCGCCACGGCGTGTGCGGAGGTTTTTACGAGACAAAAGACTTTAAAGACTATAAGCTCCTGTCGCTTTCCGTGCCGGACAACCGCAATATGGTGCTGTTCCCGGAAAAGATAAACGGCAACTACGTTAGGCTTGAAAGGCCCATGCCCGTATATTCCCGCTCAGGCGACGGGGATTTCGATATATGGCTGAGCGAATCGCCCGACCTGGTATACTGGGGCAAGAGCAGGCTGGTGCTCGCCACCGAGGACGTGCCCTACTGCAACGACAAGATCGGCCCCGGCGCCCCGCCGCTCAAGACCGAAAAGGGCTGGCTTGTGATCTTCCACGCGGTGGACATAGACCCCTCCCGCGGCAAGAACGGCTGGGAAAACAGCTGGAAAAAGCGCTACTGCATAGGCATCATGCTGCTTGACTTGAACGACCCGTCCAAGGTCATAGGCATGAGCAAACGCCCGCTGATGATCCCCGAAGCGCCTTACGAGCTGAGCGGCGGCTTCCGCGACAACGCGCTGTTCCCCTGCGGCATGGTCAGGGACGCCGAGGGCAAGATCCGCATCTACTATTCCGCGGGCGACGCGGTGGTCCGCATGGCCTACGCCGACGAAAGCGACCTGATCGCCCTGTGCTCGGAGGCGCGGAATGCTTAATGCGCACTGCGCCGAAAGCTGCGAGCGGGCGTTTGACGAGCGCCGCATTAAATACGCGTTCCACGACATCGACGGCACACACTCGCTGATCCGAAACTGGCCGCCCGTAATGAGCGCGGTACTGAACGACGTGATCGAGCACGGCCTGGGCGAGGATTTCGACAGCGAAGACAACGCCTGCCGGCTCATAGAGTCATGCGGCACGCGGGCGCTTGAAGAAACAGACCGTTTCTGCGTGGAAAGCGCCGGCATGAGCGCGCTCACGCAGATGGAGTGGGCAATACGCCGCGCCGTGGAAGATGGCAGGATCGCGGTCGACTGCGACAAAACTGACAACTCACAGATAGTACGCCGCATCTGGCAGGGTGAGGAGCGCTTTGACGACATACCCGAGACGCCCGCCATGCGGGAAATGCTGTGTAAGTACACGCCGCGCCTGTTCAAGCTCTACGAAAGGGTCCTGAACGGTTTCTGCCGGGACAAAAACCTGGCTCTCGCCAAACAGGAGCCAGAACGTTTCCGCGTGAAAGGCTCGATGGAATTTATAAACATGCTTTACAGGGCGGGCGTCAAGAACTATTTCGTCACGGGCGCGGTGGTGCAGAAAGGCATGGGCATGTTCGAGGAAGTGGAGTGCCTGGGCTACCCCATCGGCGAGGGAAGGCTGATAGAAGAC
>JAFZLE010000329.1 GCA_017551645.1 Clostridia bacterium
CCAGCGCGTCAGCTATCTCGCGCACCACCTCCGCCTCCTCCACGAAGGCGCGGATGTACTTCCTTTCCCGGCGGATGAACACGTTCTCAAACGCCAGCCTTATGCCGCTTTGCTTAAGCGCATCGCGCATTTTTTCGCCCAGGTAGACGTTGGCGTCGATGGTTGCCTGCCGGCCTTTTTCGCAGTACATGGGATGGATGACCGCTATCTTCGCGCCCGCCCTGTCCGCGGCTTCCAGCGCGTGGAAGTACATGGGCAGCCAGAGCTCCCCGAACGCCTCCGCGCTGCCGTCACCCGGGTTTTCCAGATGCCCGGGATAGTAGGGCAGGTGGCTCTGGGCGATCTCGAGCCCCTCCTCCTTCGCGATGTGCGCCTGCTCCAGCACAGCGTCGGTCCATTCTTTTGTAAGGAACTTTTCGGGCTCGTCCATACAGCGGCACAGGCCCAGGTCTATGCCTTGAAAGCCCGCCTGCTTCATCAGGCGCAGGCTCTCCCGGGCGCTCAGCCCCGCGGAGATGCCGTGCCCGCACGACGTGGATATCTTCATAAACAGTCCGCCTTTCTATTCCCCGTTTTTGAAGCGGAGTATCTCTTCAAGCTTCCCGGAATATTCCTTTTCCTCCCCCTGGTCGGTGGGCAGGTAGTAGCGCGTGTCTTTGAGGGAATCCGGCAGGCAGGTCATGCGCGCCATCTTCTCCCGGGTGTCGTGGGCGTATATGTACCCCTTGCCGTAATCCAGCTGCTTCATAAGGTCGGTAGGCGCGTTGCGTATCTGCAGGGGCACGGGCTCCGCGGGCGCTTTTTCCACGTCCGCTCTGGCATGGTTCCGCGCCATGTACACGGCGTTGGACTTGGGCGCCATGGCCATGTACACCGCCGCGTGGGCAAGGTGCACGTCGCACTCGGGAAGGCCCAGGAAAGTGCACGCCTGGTACGCGTTCACCGCCACCGTAAGCGCCCGGGAGTCCGCCATGCCTATGTCCTCGCTGGCGAAGCGCACTATCCTGCGGGCGATGTACAGCGGGTCCTCGCCCCCGTCCAGCATGCGGCTTAACCAGTACACCGCCGCGTCCGGGTCGGAATTGCGCATGGACTTGTGCAGGGCGGAGATGAGGTTGTAGTGTTCCTCCCCCTGCTTGTCGTACAGCAGGCTGCGCCGGTCGGTGCACTCGCTAAGTACCTCTTTGGTGATGCGGATGACGCCTTCCCGGTCCTGGGGCGCGTTGTTCACCGCCATTTCCAGGGTGTTCAGCGCGGTGCGGGCGTCCCCCGCTGAAAAGCGCGCCAGGGCGGAGATCTCCCTGTCCTCCATCCTTACGTCCATGCCCCCGAAGCCCCGGGGGTCGCTGAGGGCCGTGTGTATAAGGCTGATTATGTCCTCTTCCTCAAGGGGCTTTAATACGAACACCTTGCAGCGGGACAGAAGCGCGGAGTTTATCTCAAACGACGGGTTCTCGGTGGTGGCGCCTATAAGGATTATGGAGCCCTTTTCCACAAAGGGCAGGAACGCGTCCTGCTGCGCCTTGTTGAAGCGGTGGATCTCGTCCACGAACAGGATCGTCTTGAGCCCCTGTTTGCGCAGCGTCTCCGCCCGCTCCATCACCGCCTTTATCTCCTTTATGCCGCTGGTGACGGCGGAAAAATCTATGAATTCGGACCTGGACATGTGGGCGATCAGCCGCGCCAGGGTGGTCTTGCCCACGCCCGGGGGGCCCCAGAAGATCATGGAGGAGAGCATGTCCTTTTCGATAAGGCTGCGCAGTATCTTCCCTTCCCCCACCAGGTGCTTCTGGCCCACGTAGCCGTTAAAGTCCGTGGGGCGCAGGCGACTGGCCAGGGGCTGGGCGAACATGGCGCCCTCGTCAAACAAACCCATCTGCTGCATAAACGACCTCAAATAAAAAGATGGGAATATTGTAGCACATAAATCCAATATTTACAAACCCGTGCTACAATTATGCAAAACACATGTCAGGGGACCGTTTATGGAACTGTATCTTATCCGCCACGGGGAAAGCGAAGGCAATTTCAACCGCACCCACAACGGCTGGGCGCCCACTCCCCTCACCGAAACGGGCAGGCAGCAGGCCGCCCTGTCCAGGCCCCTGGTCAGTTCGATCGGTTTCGACCGCATATACGTAAGCGACGTGCTGCGCGCCTGGCAGACCGCCCGCATACTGTTCCCGGAACAGGAATTCGTGTTCTGTCCCCTGATAAGGGAAATGAACAACACCTCCATGCGCGGCAGGACCGCCGAGGACATGCTGGAGCTGTTCCCCGGGCTCTATCCAGCCTGCCGCGAAAAGTTCGACTACTCCCCCCTGGGCTGGGACTGCGAAAGCGGCGCCCATTTGACCTACCGTGGCGGGGAATTCCTGGACATGGTGGCGTCTCTGGGCCTGGAAAGGGTGTGCGCGGTGTGCCACGCGGGCATCATCAGGGCCATGTGCGCTTACGTGCTGGGGATACCCGACCACAACCCGCCCCTGCACTGCGACAACGCCTCCGTGAACGTGCTTGAATACAGGCGCGGAAGGTGGCATGTCAAAAAATGGAACCTGACTCCGGACACCTTTCAAACGGGCGTGAGCTGGAACGCCTGAGCTCCCGTTCCCGCGTCTGCCCGGGATAAAACAAAGAATAAAAGACCGGCGCGGCCCTGCGGCTACGCCGGTCTTATCTGTTCATTCCGGTATCTGTCATTTTCCTTTTCTGACATAGATCAGCAGGAAATTAAGTATGTCATACAGTCCCTTGTCCAGATACTCCCTGTCGCGCGCCCCGTACTCATGCCCCGATTGGAACCATTCCTGCCACGCGGTGTCGTAGCACTCCGCCTCAAGCACACTGACTTCACACCGGTCCCCGCATTCGTCTTTCAGCAGCTTCTCCCACCATTCAGCCGTTTTGAAGAGTTCTGAGTCATCGCCCTCGGCCCAGGTCTCAAAAAGCTGCTTGAGTTCGCCTTCCGGCTGCTGCTTTAGCCCGGGCACAGCGATCATCACATGGCCGTTCTCCTTGACGAACGGCAGTATCTTTTCCGCGAACACGCCTGCCTTGCAGCCGAAATAATGATAGGCGTCGACGCTTATGATGGCATCAAAATAGTTCTGGGCGAACGGCATATCCATGGCGTCTCCGTGGATCGGTATGATCTTGTCTTCTAGCCCGTTATCCCGTATCCTCAAATAGTTTTCCGTCGCGGGGATCCACAGGTCGAACGCGTACACATGCTTCGCGTCGGTCTCATTGGCGACAAAAAGCGAGGTCAGGGCGTATCCGCACCCAAGGTCCAGCGTGCGGTCATACCGTACGCCCCGCGGGCTTCTGGGGATC
>JAFZLE010000040.1 GCA_017551645.1 Clostridia bacterium
AGTCGTTGGTGCCGTGGTTGATTATCACGTAATCCGGCGCCTCGCCCGTGTACTCCACATGTTCGAACACGTAGGGATACGTGAGCCCCGCCCGGGGCACCGCGCCGCAGCCTTCCCTTGTAAGCCCCGTGGCGCCGTACGCCTGGGACATACAACGGAAATTCAGTATCTTTGCCGCCACCTGGGGATAGGTGGCCAGGCTGTCGTCCTGATAGGGGCGGTTGAACTGGTCCACCTTGTTGGGGCTCACCGTGTCATAGTCCGTGTCCAGCAGTACGCCCTCGGTTATGGAATCCCCCAGCGCCTCCATGAGGGGGCGGTCGTCGGGGGGCAGCTCCCCCGCGTCTTCGGCGTCATAGCCCAGAAAGCACACCGCCGCGGTCAGGGGCGAGTGCCAGCGGGAGAGCATCTCCATGGCGCCCTTGTAAAATACCTTCACCACGTGGGTGCCTTCACCCTCCGCTTCCACCGCCAGGTACCTGTCCAGTGGCACTTCCACTTTGGCGCCCCCGTCCACCGACACCCACAGGTGGGGCATGGGCCCGGTCATGAAGCCTATGTCGAACTTTAACAGCGCCCTTTCGCCTTTGAATGCCGCCTCGAAATAACTGCCCGGCGCGGTCGCCGCGGTGTAGCGGGCGGTGGGCTTGTTGAATATATGGGGATCCGTTATATCGCTTTCCAGCCGGCTCCATCTGCCGGTAAGGCGTACGGAAGGATGGTTCCACGGTATGAACACTGTCTGTTTTCCTCCTTGGCGGAAGTGGTCCTGAAGGCCCGAAACCTTCCCCGTTTACATTATATCATAAACTATTTCCGATTAAAAGGGGCAATCGTTTATGATTTGGGCACTCCCAGCGACGCGGGGCGCTCCACGGTCTCCGCCTTGAGCAGCGTTTTCACGGTGGGCGCGGAGGGGTTTTCCATGCGCCTCAGTACCGCGCGGGCGGCAGTCTCGCCTATGCCGCGGAAGTCCTGCCTTACGGAAGCGAAGCTCTCCCCCGGTATCGCCTCGTACCAGCAGTCGTCAAAGCCTATGACGCTCACGTCCCCCGGTACGTCCAGTCCCGCGCTTTTGAGCCTTTGTATGGTGCGCGCCGCCACCCGGTCGCTCACGCAGAACAGGCCTGTGACGCCCTGCTCTTTTACCAGGCGCGTCAGCGCTTCCCCGTCTTTCCAGTTTATCACCTGCGCCCCGGTGCCCGCGTCCCGCGCTCCGTCCAGAAAGCCCATGACCCTTTCCTTTTCGCTGGACAGAAAGCCCAGGTTGGTCACCACTGCCAGGCGGGTGTGCCCCCGCCCCGTCAGCGCCCGGCACGCCCCGCGCCCGCCTTCCAGATTGTCTATGCCCACATACTCCACCGGGTGGCCGTGGGGATAGCGGTCTATCATGACGAAGGGCACGCCCCGCCTTTCCAGGTATTCGCAGCTGCGGACGTCCCCGTCCGGGTCGAAGGGGTAGATGAGTATGCCTTCCGCCCCCGCCCCCAGCAGCCGGTCTATGACTTCCGTTTTAAGGGGCCCGCTGGTCACGTCCCACTCCACCAGCAGCTTGTAGCCCCGGGCGGAGATCACGTCCATGACCCCCGCGATTATGCGCGTAATGGACACGGCGGCGTTGTTGTCGTGGCTGAGCAGGAAGGCGATCACGCGCTCCGCCGAGCGGGGCTTTATCTCCGGC
The DNA here is from genome assembly GCA_017551645.1 of Clostridia bacterium. Lineage (GTDB taxonomy): Bacteria > Bacillota > Clostridia > Christensenellales > Aristaeellaceae > RUG14130. Next base: position 1,682 of record JAFZLE010000040.1, read on the forward strand.
GCCCTTACAAAGCTGCCCCGGCCCCTCACCCGCTTTATCGCCCCGTCCTGTTTTAATTCCGCCATGGCGCGGCGCACGGTGATAAGGCTCACCCCGTATTCTTTCGCCAGCTCGTCCTCCCCCGGCAGGGGATCGTCCGGGTTCAGGGCTCCCGACTGTATCTGTTTTAATATCGTCTGATGGATTATCTCATACTTGGGCGTCATGCTCACATCTCCTTTTACGCCAGTATACAACATATCTTTCCCGGGCGCAATATATACTTTTTACAAAGTTTTATATATGTTATTAGCGTTTTGATAACGTTTTTTCGGGGCGCAACATATATTGACGCTTGATTCGCGCCCTGACGCGGTATAGAATATATCCTGAAGAAGGGGTGGCATGACCCGCCCCGCAAATAAAACAGGAGGTATTTCCATGAAAAAGCTTCTTAGCCTGGCGCTGTGCCTGATGCTGGTCCTCGGCTGCGTAGCCGTAGCGGACGCCGGCATCGTGACCGCCTCCGGCTTCCCGGTAGTGACTGAGCCCATCAAGCTGACCGTTATGGCCAGCCAGTCCGCCGTGCAGCCCGACTTCAGTGAGATGTACATCATCCCCCTCTACGACCAGATGACCGGCATCACCGTAGACTGGCAGTGCGTATCCAGCAAGGTGCGCTCGGAGAAGGTCTCCAACGCCATCTCTTCCGGCGACATGCCCGACATCTTCTTCAAGTGCAACATCTCCGCCGCCAACCTGCAGAAGTACGGCAAGGCCGGCAGCATCATCGACCTGGCGCCCTACCTTGAGGAGTACGCCCCCAACTTCCTGGCCTACGCCCAGGAGAACCCGGACGTGCTGGCCGCCATCACCACCCCCGACGGGCAGATCTACTCCCTGCCCATGGTAGCCGACGCTCCCGCCACCCGTATGGCCAAGAAGCTGTACTACAACCAGGAGTGGATGGAGAAGCTGGGTCTGTCCGAGCCCGAGACCCTGGATGATCTGTACGACCTGCTCTACGCCATGCGCCACGGCGATCCCAACGGCAACGGTGAAGAGGACGAAGTGCCCATGAGCGAGACCACCTCCACCCTGTTCCAGATCTTCGCCGGCCTGTTCGGCGCCCAGAACAGAGGCACCCACTCCACCGAGTACGATATCGATCCCGAGACCGGCGCTGTCCGCCACATCAAGACGAGCGACGCGTTCCGCGAGTGCCTTGAGTTCATGAACAAGTGCTACGCGGACGGCCTGATCGACCAGGAGTGCATCACCGCCAACGACGAGCACATCAAGGGCCTGGCGGCTCAGGACAAACTGGGCATCTACTTCGCCACCAACCTGGCGCTGCTGGCCGCGGACGACGCCGCCCGCTTCACTCCCGCCACCCGCTGGGTAGACGGCGCGGTCTGGACCGTTATGCGTTCCCACCTCCACTCAGTAGGCGCCTTCGTGGTGACCAGCAAGTGCGAGAACATCGAAGCGGCCCTCAGGTGGGTAGACTACTTCTACACTCCCGAAGGGATCATCTTCTATCACTTCGGCGTAAAGGATGAGACCTATGTCGAGAACGAGGACGGCAGCCTGTCCTACGCTCCCAAGTACCTTGAGCAGATCACCGGCGACGTGAGCTATGACGAAGTCGCTTCCCAGGTCAGCCCCTGCATGGGCGGCAACAACCCCTCCATGATGGCTTATCCCGGCTACTCCGGCATGGAGCTCACTCCCATCCCCATGGCCAGCGCGGCCGCGCTGCTGCCCTACACCTCCGACATCATCTGGCCTATCCTCACCTACACCGATGAGGAACTGGCTGTGGTCAACAAGGAAGGCAGCGACCTGAACAGCTACACCAAGCAGACCTGCACCGAGTTCCTTACCGGCGAGCGCGAGCTTACCGACGAGGAGTGGGCCGCTTACAAAGCCCGGTGCGAAGAGATCGGCCTGAGCAAGATGCTCGAGACCATGGAAGGCGTTATCGACCGCGTAGAGAAGGTCATCGGCGCCAGATAAATCCCCTTGCGCGGCGCGGCGGAGCTGTTTCGCCGCGCTGTTCTTAATCAGCCAAAGAGCCGGAAAGGCGGTGGAAGCGTGCAAAAGAGACTAATCATCCGTTCGGCAATGAAGTACTGGGACCTGTACCTGATACTTCTGCCCACGGTGGTCTACTTTATTGTGTTCAAATACCTGCCCATGGTAGGCCTTACCATGGCGTTCAACGACTACATGCCCAACCTGGGCTACTTCCGCAGCCCTTTCGTTGGCCTGGGGTTCTTCCACCGCTTTTTCAGCTCCTACTTTTCCCTGACCATCATATTCAATACCCTCATCCTTTCGGCGCTGAACCTGCTGTTCACCTTCCCGCTGCCCATCGTGCTCGCGCTGCTGCTAAACGAGATGCGGGCCAAGGGCTACAAAAAGCTGATCCAGACCGTCACCTACGCCCCCCACTTTCTGAGCACCGTGGTGGTCGTGGGCATGGTGACCTCCTTCTGCTCGCCCTCCACCGGCGTGGTGAACGACATAATCAAGTTTTTCGGCGGCGAGCCCATCTACTTCATGGCCAAGCGTGAATGGTTCCGCCCCCTCTACATAATCTCCGAGGTGTGGTCCACCATGGGCTGGAACAGCATAATCTTCCTGTCCGCCTTAACGGGCATAGACCAGCAGATGTACGAGGCCGCCCGTATAGACGGCGCTTCCCGCCTGCAGACGCTTAACCGCATCACCTTCCCCTCCATACTGCCCACCGTGTCCATTATGCTCATAATCAACTGCGGCCACGTGATGAGCCTGGGCTTTGAGAAGGTGTACCTGATGCAGACGGACCTTAACCTGGACGTGTCCCGCGTAATATCCACCTACGTGTACGAGCAGGGCATACTTAAGACCGAGACCTCCTATTCCACCGCCATAGGGCTTATGAACTCGGTGGTCAACTTCATTCTGGTAATAACGGTCAACGCCATATCCCGCAAGGTCGGGGAGGTGAGCTTATGGTAAAGGGCGAAAGGCTCTCAAAGTCCGGCCACGCCATCAGGGATTCCAGGGGCGACCGGGTGTTCGCCTTCGCGGTGTACGCCCTGGTCACGCTGATCCTGCTGCTGGTATCCTACCCGCTGATATACGTGGTATCTGCCTCCATATCCAACCCCCTGGACATAATCACCGGCAAGCTCATACTCTTCCCCCGGGACCTGTCCGTAAGGGCGTACCAGGCCGTGTTCCACAGCAAGGACCTGTTAACGGGCTATAAGAACACAATACTTTACTCCGTCGCAGGCACGTTGATAAACATCGTGCTCACCACCTCGGGCGCCTACGCCCTCTCCCGCAGGGACATGTGGGGCCGCACCGCCGTGACGTTCATGATCTCCTTCACCATGTTCTTCGGCGGCGGCATGATCCCCACCTATATCGTTATAAAGAACCTGGGGCTGCTCAACACCTTCTGGGTAATGGTGCTGCCCGGCGCCATCAGCGCCACCAACCTGCTGATAATGCGAAACTATTTTGCCAATTCCGTGCCCCAGGAGATAATCGAGGCAGCGTACATGGACGGCTGCTCCAACGTTGGCACGCTTTTAAGGGTGGTGCTGCCCACCTCCATGAGCATTGTCGCTGTGATGGTGATATTCTACCTGGTGGGCCACTGGAACAGCTACTTCAGCGCCCTGCTGTACCTGAACACCCGTTCCAAGTACACGCTGCAGGTGTTCCTGAGGGAGATACTGATAAAGAACGACTACGGCGACATGGGCACCGGCGGCGAAGCCTCTTCCGTGGAGATGACGCTGCTGTACGAATCGCTGAAATTCGCCGTGATAGTGGTGTCCACCCTGCCCATGATGCTGTTCTACCCCTTTATGCAGCGCTATTTCGTGAAGGGCGTTATGATGGGGTCTATAAAAGGCTAAAGCCTTGATGAAAATGCGCCTTCACCGCATTTTCATCAGGATAGGAACGCTTTTTGCTGAAACGCTGCGGCGTTTCCGACCCATGTGGCGTTCGCGGCTCTGGAAGTCCACTGGACTTCCATTCACTACCGCTCACGGCTCTGAAGTCCACCGGACATCAATTCACTACCGCTCGCGCACTCGCAATGACGAAGGAAAAATCCGTCTCCCCTTCGTCACCCTCGTC
>JAFZLE010000330.1 GCA_017551645.1 Clostridia bacterium
GAAAGACTTATACTGTGCCGTGAGCTCGGTGCGCTGTACGTATACAGAAGGGACGAGAACGGGCTCATACTGATATCGGCGTTTGAACGCGCCGAAGGCGAGCTCACGGGCGAATACTATATCGTAAGAGCCGAGGGCGAGACAGAGATATACGATTCCTACGGCACGCTGATGATGAACTGTGAGGGGGAAGGACTCATTTATCCGGGGCTGCCTTCCCAGCTGGTTTTCCGCGCGGAGGAAGGCTATCGCGCGGTTGATATCGAAACGATGGAGGCATCTAAGACCTACGGCGCCATAAGGGCGAACGAAGAATACGGTGCATACCTGTGCGGGGACCTGAATGACGGCGCGATGCGATACGGGCTCATGGACGAAAGCTTCAGAGAGATCCTTCCCGTTGTATATGATTCCGTCTCGGTCAATAAAGACGGCATCGCGGCGGCGCTGAAGGCGGATGGGCTCGAAGTGTATGCCCTTGCGGGAGATCATGCACCAGTTTTGCTTACGACGATAAACAAGACGGATACAGAAGAATGAAGGATTTGGAAAAAAGCATACGATTGCGGCGCGCGGAATCATCCGCGCGCCGCAGCTCATATACGGGAGTTATTCTGCCTTGTATTCGTATTCTCCCGCGTTCACGCGTACGGTCTTGCCTTTTGAGTTTATGAATATCGCGTCCACGGAGAATTTGGTGATGTCGCTGCCCAGTTCGAACAGAGCTTCGGTGCCAAACTGGCTTATGAGCTTGAAGCCTCCGTGGTTATAGTAGACTGCGAGTTCTATGCGCTCATATGTGAGCCCCTTGGGCACTTTGCTGACCCTTACCGCGTATTTGCCGGAGAAGAACTTGACTTCGACTCTGGGAGAGTCGGAGGCGGTGTAGGACAGCGTATCCGAGGGAGTCAGCACTTTGATCTGGGGTATCCCGTCGGCAGCGGACGCGTCTGCGGGCTGAGAGGGAGCGGGCGTGTTTTCCACAAACGCGGTCTGGCTGTTCTCGGAAGTTATCTCTCCGCTGAAAGAATATGTGGGGCTTATATAGCTGAGGCCTGATTTTACGTCGTCGAGCGTAAGATACCAGCCCCAGAGCACGTCTTCGGGGCTGAAGGTCATGTTGATGTTCCCCTGTGCTATCTCGCGGGAAGCGGAGAAGAGCTTGAGAGTGCCCAGAGAGGACTTGGCGCTCAGGCGATTCGCAGCAGTATCATATTCCCATACCACGCTGGCAAGCGCGTCTCCCGAGAGCGCGGCGCCTTCGGAATACATTTTTATGCCGCCGCCGTCGGAAGGATACACGCCCATTCCGCCTTCCACCCGCGTGCCGTTCAGAAGCGAGTGTCCCTCTATGATGTAGACTTGGTTGCCTTTTTTGAGAGAGGAAAAGCTCTCGAAGCCGCTGCCTGCCGAGTACACGTACAGCGCGGAAGACTCGGCTTTGAATTGGACTTTAAGGCCCGTTTCCGGGGAAAAACGTATAAAGTCCAGCTCAGCCTGCCCGTCTCCCACGGACAGCACTCCCTGGCCGAGGGTGATGACCAGGCCTTTGAACTCGCCGGTCCGGGAATTGGCGTACACATCGTAGGAAAGGTCGGTCGACGCGTAGAGCTCGAGCTCCGCGCCGGCAGCCAGTGAAAGCTTTTTGGTGCCGCCCTTGGGTATGGAAACGCTGTTGAACTTTATGTATGACGTTCCGTTGCCTGTAATGTCGACGCCTTCGGCGGACACGTACGAGCCGTATATGCTCACGAACCGGGTATAGCTGTAACCGCAGCGGGAGCAGGTCAGGGCATGCTTGCCCAGGTTTTCAGAGCTTGCCTGGGTGATGGCCCTGTCTATGACTTTATCGTGCAGCTCAGTTTCCGCAAAACCGCATACCCTGCACACGCGGGAATGGGAAGTGTCCGAAACCGTTTTCCACGCGTCAAAACTGTGCTGCAGCGGAGGTATGGGGGATGCTTCAGCAGCGCCGCTAACCGTGCATGCGCGTACCTGTTCGCCCGCCTGCGCGCAGGTGGGCTGCCTGGTAACGGTGTATTCGCCCCATGTATGCTGATGTGTCTCTTCCGCGAAAGCAGACGCCGCCAGGAGCAACAGCGCCAGCAGCAATACGGTGATCTTTTTCATCGTTTCCTCCTTCAGGGAGTGGTCAGTTTATACCACTCGCCCGTCAGACTTGATTCGTATATGCCTTTCACCAGCTCCAGAGCCGGGTAGGCGGAGCGGGCGTCGATCTCAAACTGTTTTCCTCCAAGAACGGCTCTGTAGATCTTGTCTATCTCTACTTTATGGCTGGTCCCCCAATAGCTTTTGCCGTCTACCGTTTTGCCGCCGTCGTCGCGGAGCACGAGCTCGGGGACGCCGTCAACGATACGGAACAGCTTGTCGGCACAGAGCTGATAAGTGGTGTTCTCAAACACCATTTCCAGCAGTATGGGCGCGTCGGTCACATAGTTTGTGGAGGCGAATATGACGCCTTTCGCGCCGCATGAGTATTCGAATACCGCATGGGCGTTGTCTTCCACCTCTATGGTGCCGGCCAGCAGATCGGTCGATATGTGGCCTTTGACTTTCGCTATCGGGCCGCCGAGATAGGACAGGAGGTCCAGAGTGTGTATGCTCTGGTTTATCAGGGCGCCGCCGCCCTCGGTCTTCCAAGATCCGCGCCAGGGGCTGTCTGTGTAGTACTTGGGCGGCCTGGACCAGCATATCACCGCGCGCGCTCCGATCAGCTTGCCGCAGGAGCCGCTGTCTATTATCCTTTTGAGCTCGCATGTGGAGGCGTTGTACCTGTTCTGGAATATGACACTAAGCGTGGTGCCTGCCTTGTCGGCAGCTTCTATAAGGCGCCTGGCGTCTCCCAGTTCCGAAGCCATGGGCTTTTCGAGTATCACGTGCTTGGCGGCGTCAAGCGCGTCTATTGCCATCTGCGCATGGAGAAAATGGGGCGTCAGGATATGCACGAGTTCCACATCGGGGTCGGCAAGCAGCTGACGGTAGTCGGTGTAGCGTTTTACATCGGTGTCTTTTATGACGTCCATGGCGCCGGGATCTGTGTCGCATACAGCCGTCAGTTTTGCCTGGGGAAGTTCGCCGATCGCGTAAAGATGCGCCCGGGACACGCTGCCCAGACCGATCATTCCAACTTTTATCTGCCTAATCATGTTTTAAACCTTTGCGGACCTGGTTGAAAGTATACATGGCGATCGAAGCTGCCACGGAAAGATTGAGAGAGTCCAATTCACGGGATTGGGGGATGAGTACGCTCTGACCTTTGGCCTGGAAGCTCGCGTCCAGCCCCCTCGCTTCGTTCCCGAAGATCAGGGAATGCGTTAAAGGCGCTTTGGGCGCCACTTCATCCAGAGGCGATGCGCCGTCCAGCATGAAAGGATACAGCTGCCGTCCCGGGAAGGCGGAAGCGTAATCGTCAAAACTGTCGAATTCGCAAACACGCAGCCGGAACATGGCGCCCATGGTGGCTCTGACCACACGGGGATTGAATACGTCCGCCGCGGGACGGATGATGGCGATATCCCTGTAATCGAATCCCAGCGCGCTCCTTAATATGGTGCCCAGATTGCCCTCGTCGGATACCTGGCACAGCACCGCGTGGGGGAGGGAAGGGTCCAGCGCCTGAAACGTTTTTTTAAAGACCAGAGCGGCAAAACAGTTGTCCTTGCCGCTTTCCCGCCTGAGCACCCGTGACGCTTCTTCCGCGCGTATGCCCGAGTCCGCGCAGAGCTGCCTGAGTTTGGACGCGCCGTCTCCCGACGAAGCGGACGATATCAATAACCTCAGCGCCAGTTCGGGCCGCGATTCCATAAGCATGAGACTGGGGTACAGACCCAGGCAGTAGCTGTATTCGAGCTTTTTGGAATAGGGTTCGAGATTAGGCATGATTACCCCCTTTTCGACCCGGATATTATACTCTAAACTGCCCGGATTTTCAATACGCAGGCGTCAAGCGGTATAAAGAATTAAAAAAGCGGGGAATGATCCCCGCTTGATCGATTTGTATGGGTTTATCTTTCTTTCTTGGCCAGCCTGCGCTTTAAGCCCTTGACCTGCATGTTCCGGACACCCAGCCTGTCAAACGCCAGGTAGGCAACGGCGGCGATGATGATGGAGCCGGCGACCACGTAGATCCTGAAGGCAGCCTTGTCGGAGAAGGTCAGAGGATCGAAGTTGGCGATCACCTGGCCCAGCGCGAAGATGGCGTAGAACAGTATGCAGCCGATGACCATGAGCAACACGCCCCAGAAGGTCTTCTTGCCCTTGCCTTTTTTGCCGATCTTCTTGCTGATGAAGTGGAGGATGGAGGCGACGAACAGGCAGGCGGCGGCGACCAGCACCCAGGTGTTCACATAGAACTTGCCGCCCAGATTGGAGTACTCGGTACCGTCGATCTCCACGGACAGGTCATCCAGGAAGGACAGGTTGATCTTGGCGTTGGCGGCCTTCATAAGGCCCAGCACGATATTGTTGTGGCTTTCGAGGGAATACTCGGCGTCCAGCACGGGAGTATCGTCTTCCGGGACTATGTCGCCCCAATCGTCATCGGTGCCGAGAACGGGCGGATCACCGGAAGGCTCTTCCACGGGCGTGTCGCCGTTATCGATCTCGTCCCAGCCGCCGTTATCTTCGCCATTCGAGAAATCGTCGGTAATGCCATCGGCGGGCTCGCCGGCAGGCTGTTCGGTTTCGCCTTCGCCCTTGGCGCTGAACAGGGAACCGATCTTGAACTCGTATTCATCCAGCTTCTGGCTGATCTCGTCGGCGGTGACCAGCTGGTCGGCGTACTTGCACTTGTCGCGGAGAATGAACACGCTGCCAGCGGCGGGTACCGCGAGGGCAATGATGGTGGCTATAAGCAGGATGATTTTTACAATTCTAAGAGCCTTCATGAGGAATCCTCCCAATTACGCATAATCACTTATGCACATTTATTGTCTGCGTAGAGGAATTATAACCCGAAAGCGCTTTTTAGTCAATATATTTTGACAAAAATATTTCGGAAATATTTCAATTTCAGCACATGAGGCGTAAAAACTACGGAAAATACTATTTTTCTGCATAATCCTTAACATTTTTTACTTTAGGGCTTGCGTTAAAAAGATAATAGATGTATAATATCACCATAGGTCTGTGCATATGCAGACTGTCTGCCCTGAATGACATTCTTTCCACAAGGGGGATTATGAAATGGCAAATAACGAACTTATACTTGCTGTGGATGACGAGGCTCATATCCTTGATTTGCTTTCATTCAATCTTGAGGCGTCGGGCTACAGAGTAGTGACCGCCACCAACGGTGAAGACGCGCTGGTAGTGTGCTCACATGAGCGTCCCAGCCTGGTGTTGCTTGACATCATGCTGCCCGGCATCGACGGCATGGAGGTCTGCCGCCGCTTAAAGAGCCAGCTCACCACCGCAGATATCCCGATTATAATGCTTACCGCCAAAGGCGACGAGGTCGATAAAATCCTGGGCCTCGAGCTGGGCGCGGACGATTACATCACCAAACCCTTCTCTGTAAGGGAGCTTATCGCCAGGGTCAAGGCGCTGCTGCGCCGTTCCACCCCGCAGAACGAGGAAGAAGGCATCCTCCACGTGGGCGGGCTTACCATCGATGTGGGCAATTACGAGGCTTTCAGAAACGGCGAGAAACTGTCCCTTACGCTTAAAGAGTTCGAACTGCTCAAACTTCTGGTGATGAGCCGCGGCAAGGTGCTGACCAGAGACTTCCTGCTTGACAGGATCTGGGGCTATGAGTTCTACGGCGAGACCAGGACCGTGGACGTGCATATCCGCCACATCCGCCAGAAACTGGGAGACGACGCCCATTACATCGAGACTATCCGCGGAGTTGGATACAAATTCAACGACCGCCAGGAGAAGGGCATATGAGATTCAGGGTCGCATTAGCTGCGACCCTTCTTAATCTGCTTATTTGTCTGGCGCTGCTGACCGGATTGGCCATCAGCGCCAGAAACACGCAGAACGATATTATAAAAGAAGAGCTTGCCGTCACCTGCAGGCTGACCGCCGAGGTGCTTGAAGCCGGACCGGAGGCCGTGGACAAGGGCGAATACCTGCGAAATCTCGATACCGAGAAGGGGATGGAGCAGTTTTTTTTGGCGTACATAGAAAAAGACGGCTCCACCGTTTTCACGTCCTTTGTCGATCCGCCGCCCGAGAACGTCAACCGGCTGCTTACAAGCGGCGAAGAGATCAAACAGAAACCGGAAGCCACGGTCGCTTCGGGCGGTTATCTCGTAGCCACAAAAACCCTTGAAGACGGCACGGTGATCGCCTTAGGCAAGCGCGCCGTAAGCTTTTCCGCGGTCATGGGCAAGGGGCTCATAAAGACGGTGCCTTTCATACTGCTGGCTGTGGCCGTGCAGTATTATATCGTAATGCGCTACGTCGGACGTTCCGACAAGCTCATGGCGGAGCTTATGAGCGTGCTGGAGGACTTTACCGAAGGCCGCTTCTCCAGCAGGATCACCAATGTAGAGGGCTTTTCCACAAAACTCGCCACCAAATACAATGCTACGCTTGCCCGGGTTCAGGACAGGGTCTTCCGCCAGGTGCGCCGCAACCGCGTGCTGGGTCAGATGCTCAACCAGATGCACAACGGGCTGATCACCGTCGACACGGACCTGAATGTAACGTTCGCCAACTCCAACGCGGGGAAACTGTTCGGGAAAGACGTCAAAAACGCCGAGGGCAGGCCGCTCA
>JAFZLE010000331.1 GCA_017551645.1 Clostridia bacterium
AACGGCACCGCCCCGCATGCTATAGGCGTTTCGCCACAGGCCGGCCAAGAGGTCGGCCGAGGCGTCGGCGAGGACGTCGGCGGGGGCGTAGGTCCAAGGCGCTTCCCGGGTGAAAACACCGTCATAATCGCCCAGGATCAGGGTGTCATCGCCATATGTGGCCAGATCGGGCGTGGATGCGCCGTCCAGGTACACAAAACCGTCGTCCAGCTTCCATGTGCCGGTTTTGTCCTCCTCCATGGGGACGGTCAGACGATAGGTACCATCGGCGTTCAAAGTCAGTTCCGCCGCCGCGCCGCCCAGGTCGGCATACCACAGGCCGGTAACGTCCTCCTCCGCCAGGGCGGGCAAGCCGCAAAGCGCCAGACAAAGCGCCAGGCAAAGCGCAAGATACTTTTTCATGGTGATGTCTCCTTTACGTTACAGCTGGGAATCATTTATGGGGATTGAAATAATGGGTCACGGAGGTCCCTCGGGCGTCGGTCACTGTGAAGTATACATAGCTCCAGAATGTGTTGTCGAGGTCAAGCCTGTATTCGACTTCCGTGATGTTATCGCCGCCTGTCATGGTGACCCTGGCGGGTTCGATAGCACGTTCAAGGATCGCATACTCCACACGCGCCGTATAAGGCCCCCGGCCGCCGCCAACGCGCATGACCATACTTTTGCTCCCCTCATTGATCTGCGCTTTGATCACCTTCAGCTGAAATCTGATCTGCGCTTCCTCGCTGATCAATTTGTCTCCGGTGATGGGATCGTACACGATGCAGCGGACGGCATAGGGCAGCAGGTAGTATGTTGTCGCAGACGCGCTTTCCGTAAAGGTATGGGTATCGCTGAAGCTCCATTTAAATTTGTACCAGCCGCTGGAGGACTTTGCTTCCCACTGGTAGCTCAGGTAGTGGCCCGGGTATCCTTCCGCCTTGCAGGTGAAGGTGGCGGAGGGGAAAACGTTGGGCTCATATTGAATGGTAACGTCCTTGGGCTGTTCGATGATCCGGAGCCTGCCGTCAACGACTTCCATGTATCCGGTATCCGCGGTCCGGCCTTTGGCATCTTCGATATGCATGGCGTACCAGCCCGGCTTGTCGATAGGGAAGGAAGCGGAGGTGCCATGGGTCGTTTTGCTGTCCTGCGCGGTGCCGTCATTGAGAAGGGTGTAGGTGTAGGGCCCGTCCCCGTCTGCAACATCCACCCGCAGGGACGCGCTTTGCTGACTGGTGATAGCCCGGACAAAATCCACCCCGGCGATAGTCAGCTCGTTGGAGTAAGCAAGGACCGTAACGGTATCCGAATCCGCCCAGTTCCCCGCGGCGTCCTCAATGTGATAATAGTACTCACCCGGCTCGAAAACGTCGTGGGCGGTTTGATCGCCTTCACCCAGATACTGAGCGACGGATTCTCCGTTCCGGTACAGGGTGTAGGTAAAGGGTGCTTCGCCCTCAGCCATTGTCAGGGAGAGAGAAAGGCCGCCGGTTTCGGGCAGCATGCCGCCTTCGGGCTGCTGGGCGATCTTCAGCTGCTGGTAGACCACCCTCACGGTGAGGGAGCAATCATCGTCCATGGCGTCGGTGGCCAGGAAGGTATACACCGCTTCCTTGCTGCCGTCGCCCGCGATAGAGGCTGTAAACTCGCCGTCGGCTATCTGCTGGGTGGGGAACTCTTCGCCGTCCCGCAGCCAGACGCCGGTATAGGGCGCGATGCCGCCGTAAGCCTTGGCCCACAGTTCATAGTCCTGCCCTTTGCGCAGCTCCACCACAGGAGCGTCGGTTGTGCATTCGAAGGGATCGGCCTCGTACACGATGGCAACCTTTGATTGCGTTGCATTCAGGACGGAGTCCTCCACATGGCAGTAATACTCGCCCATATGCTCCACGGTAAGCGTCGGCCCATAGCCCATCACCTCACCGTCTGTGGACATCCATGTGTAGGCATACGGGTAATCGACATCTTCGTTGAAAGGCACGCCGCCCGCCGCCTCGCAGGTCAGGATCACAGGGTCCATTTCGCAGTCAGCGGTGTTTTCCGGCTGCTTGGCGATGTAGAGGTTCCAGCCCACCACCACGGTATCGCTGGGCACATAGTCGCCGTTATTGTCATACACCTTGCAGTAATACCTGTAATTGCCGTTTTTAACTTCCAGCGTACTGTCCGTGCCGTTCTCCGCATCCCGCCAGTAAGACCACCAGCTGCCGTTATACCGCATCCGCCACTGGTAAGTGTAGGGCGGTTCGCCCCCGCCAGCTTCCACGGTAAGCTGCATGCTGCCGTCCTGGTCGATGCTGCCGCCCACCGGCTGGGTGAGGATATGCAGGGGATCATCAAGATTCATGAGGCTGATATTCCCGGGGTCCTTGAAGATGTCGGGATACTCCTTCGGGATGATCTCCTCAGTGCGGGTGGCCCCGCAGCGGGTGCAGGTGTAGGTGATTTCGCCGGGATTCAGGTAGCCCGGTTCCTTGGTCGTCACGCCCGCGTCCCAGTCGTGCCCCAAAGCGTCTACAGCCCTGGTTTCCGTGCGCTTGCAGTTGGCGCAGACGTGGGTCTTCACGCCTGCCGCCTCGCAGGTGGGCTGGGTGGTCACTTCCCACGCGCTGTAGGCGTGGCCCTTGGTGGGAAGCTCTTCCACCTTCGTCTCGCCGCAATTGCAGCGATACCAGACCTTGCCATGGGTCGTGCAGGTGGAAT
>JAFZLE010000332.1 GCA_017551645.1 Clostridia bacterium
AAGGCGTTCAAGGCGGCGAAATATCTGGGTATCCCCGTGGTAAACGTGGGTCCGGGCGGGAAAAAGGACGACGAAGCGTCCTTTGCCGAGCAGATAGAGGTGCTCAGGGCCCGTGCGAAACTGGCGGCTGAATACGGCGTTACTCTGTGCTGCAAGGCGCACGTGGGCTGCGCGGTGTATTCTACTCCCACCACGTTAAAGGCCATGGAACTGATAAAGGACGAGAGCTTCAAGATCGACATGGACCCCAGCCACATCCACAGGGCGGGGGAAAAGCCAGAAGACGCGCTGGCCAGCGTGGTGAGCCGTATGGGCCACGTGCATATAAGGGACTGCAAGGGAGACGGGCCCTCCCCGGGCGCTCCGGCGGATCAGGCCTGCGGCCGCGGCAATATAAATCTTTACGGCTACTTTAAGGCGCTGGTGGACGCGGGATACGACGGGCCTGTGTGTCTGGAAGTGATTGGTCCGGAGCAGACGCTGGCAGGCGCGCAGGCGATCGCCAGCGAGAGCTACGGTTATATGAACGCAATACTAAAAATGCTGGGAGCAAGATAAGAGGAGGAAAACATGAGCAAAAAGCCAAATCTGCTGTTCTTCGGAATCGACTCGTTAAGACGCGACCACATGAGCCTGTACGGCTATAAGAGGCTGACAACTCCCCACATAGACAAATACGCGGCGGGCGGCATCACTTTTGAAAACTGTTTTTCCGCCCATATCCCCACGACTCCCGGCTACGCAAACATGCTTACCGGACATGACGTGTTCGGGACCGACGTAGTAGCCCTCGGGCAGAGAGAGATCGTCGCGGGTGTTCCCGTACTGGCCGAAATGCTCAGAGACGAAGGCTATGAGACCACGTGTATCGGCTTTCAGGGCAACGCCAGCGGCCGCGGCTATGATAATTATATAAGCTTTAAAGGCTGGGGACCGGACCGCGAAGACGGCAGGGCGCACAAGGCGCAGAACTTAAACGACGTGGCGATCCCTGAACTTGAACGATTAGCCGCCGGAGACAAGCCTTTCTTCCTGTTCATGCGGCATATGGATCCGCATTCTCCATACCTTGCTCCAGAACCTTTCATGCACATGTTCTTCCAGGGAGATGCCTTCGATCCCAATGACAAGCGCATGCAGAAGGTCTACGACTTCAAGCCCTTCGGCGATTATATTGGTTCCTGGGTGCCCAAGGGGCTCACGAACCCGGATTATGTCATCGCCCAGTATGACGGCGCGGTGGCGTACATGGACAGCTGCATACAGGCAGTGCTGGAAAAACTGGCGGCGCTGGGCCTTGAGGAAGACACAATCGTAGTGTTCGTTTCAGACCACGGCGAGACGCTGTATGACCACGACTGCTACTTTGACCATCACGGCATGTACGACCCGACGCTGGTGGTCCCCTTCGCGGTGGTATGGAAGAACCATCTTCCCGCCGGTGTCAGGATCAAGGATTACATGCAGCTCAAAGACGTTACTCCCACTCTGCTGGAGATCATGGGCATTGATACGGACCTGCCTTTTGAAGGCCGCAGCATGATGCCTCTGGTGAGGGGAGAAAAGCGCGAAGCGGAGCCCGAGTTCTATATCACCGAGTGCACCTGGATGCGCAAGCACGGCTGGAGGACGCCGGAATGGAAACTCATCGTTTCCCTGGAGCCGGACTTCCACTTCAAGCCCATGGTGGAGCTTTACAACCTTATCAAGGACCCCGAAGAGTACGACAACGTGGCTGACAAGTATCCCGAGGTCGTGGCGGTGCTCAGAAAACGCATGGATGACTGGATCGCCAAACGCACTTCCGAGACCGGCAGGCCGAATCCCATCGACGTCAACTTCCTTAAGGACGGCAAACCGTTCAAGACTTCCCAGGAAGCCTATGAAGGAAAGTACATCGGCGGAATAGAAGACGCCGTAAAGCTCCAGAAGAAAGACTGACACGGGCATATTGCATCAGGGAGGGAATAACATGCTTAAATGCGCGGTTGTAGGCATGGGCGGCATAGGCAACACTCATGCCAGGTGTTACGTAAACGACGAACTGAGCGAACTGGTCGCGGTGTGCGACATGGTCAAGGAAAAAGCCGACGCGGCGGCCGAGAAGTACGGCGTAAAAGCTTTCTACGACGAGGAAGAAATGCTCAAGGCCATGCCGGAGATAGACATTGTCTCCGTGACCACTTCAGGCTACGACAACGGCTCCATGCACTTTGAGCCCGCCATGCTGGCGCTGTCCTACGGCAAGAACGTGCTGGTGGAAAAGCCGATCTGCGCGGACATCTACGACGCGAGGGAGCTCGTCAGGTACGCCGCGAAGCAGAAGGTCTATCTGGGCTGCGACCTTAACCACTACTTCACCCAGCCCGCTTTCGACGCGGACAAGCTGATAGCCGAGAAAAAGGTGGGCGAACTGGTATACTGCATCCACAAGGTGGGCTTCAACGGTTCCGAGACCAAGTACGGTGGACCGGGCGCTCCCAGATGGCAGACGCCCTACAGTCACCTTAAGGCGTTCTGCGCTCATCCGTTCAGCGTGATGCGCCACTTCTGCGGCGACATAAGCGGCGTGCAGGCGTTTTTGTCTAAGCCCGGCGTGAGAGCTTCCGCCTGCGACCCCATGCTTTCGATCAACTCCATCCACGTGCGCTTCGCCAATGGCGGCGTAGGCTATCTGATCAGCCAGAGGGGCGACGCCATGTTCGGTCTGGGCGGCTGGTGGAGCTACGAGCATGCCAGCACCAAGGGCACGTTCTGCATAGAGAACTGCGTGGAGAAACTGCACTGGTGGAACATAGAGGAAGTGGAGAATCCCTCCATGGCTTCTCCCACTCCCAAGACCACCGATTACGGCGTCAAGGACTTTGGAGCCACCTTCCCGGTGCGCATACATGCGTATCTGGAAGACGTGACCAACAAGGTACCCAGGGAATACCTGCGCGCCAGCGGCAGGGACGCCCTTGCCACTTTGGAGTACACCTTCGCTGCCATGAAGAGCTATGAAAACGGCGGCGAACTGGTAGTGCCCGAGCTGCTGCCCGCTTTCCACGGGGACATTACGAGAATCTGATGAACATATTGATTATAAACGCAGATCAGCTGCGTCATGACGCGGTAGGTTACAGGGGGATGAGGCCTGTCCTCACCCCCAACATCGACCGCTTGGCGGAAGAGGGCATCGTATACGAACAGGCATATACGCCTCTTCCGGTCTGTTCTCCCGCAAGGCAGAGCCTGCTGTGCGGGTTGAGGCCGGACTATATCGGAGCTACCTGGAACTACGATTTCTGGCCGACCCCGAACCTGGATCCCAAGCTGTGCTGGACCAGGGAACTGAGCGACCTCAACTGGAGGCTGGGATACGTTGGAAGGTTCCATGTGCCCTGCGAGAACGGCCCCTCGGACTTTGGCTTTGACGATTTCAAGGACATTAGGGGTTACGGCGCCTGGCTGAAAGAAAAATACGGCGACGTGAAATATACCGGAGGCTGGCTGGGCTGCGAGAATCCTGTCGACCTTGAGGACAGCCGTACCCATTACCAGGCGGCCATGGCCTGCGAGCTGCTTGACGAGTACACCTCACAGGACAGACCGTGGTTCATGTGGGTGGACTTTGAGGAACCGCACCTGCCCTGCAGGCCCAGCAAGCCATTCAGCGACATGTACAGGGCCGAGGATATGCGCCCCTGGGACGGCTGGGGCGACACTTTCGAGAACAAGCCGTATATCCACAAACAGCAGACGCTGAGCTGGAACAACGACAGCCTGACGTGGGACGACTTCGCGCCGATGGTGGCCAGGTACTGCGGATGCGTGTCCCAGGTGGACGACGCCGTGGGGCGGATACTGAACAGGCTCAGGCAGTCCGGCCGGTACGACGACACGCTCATATTCTTCACTTCGGACCACGGCGATATGTGCGCGAGCCACTCCATGCTGGACAAGCATTATGTACTGTATGACGACATTATCCGCGTTCCGCTGATCATGAAGCCCGCTGGGGGAGGACACTTCGCAACGGACGGTTTCGTTATGAACACGCTGGATATCCCCGCGACCATAAGGGACGTCTGCGGCCTAAGGCCTTTGGAACCCGCTCACGGCATGATACTGCCTAAGAACGAAAAGGAAGCGGCGCAGTGCCCCGACAGCGTGGTGGTAACGTCCAACGGCCAGCAGTTCGGCCTGTATTCCGCCCGGGCGATCCGCACGAAAACGCACAAGTACGTGTGGAACCTTACGGATACCGACGAACTGTATGACCTTACGAGCGACCCGGGC
>JAFZLE010000333.1 GCA_017551645.1 Clostridia bacterium
CCGGCGCGGACGTGATAGAGCTGGACGTGTCCAGATCCATGGACGGCACGCTGTACTGCTTCCACCCGGGCATGGAAAAACGCTTTACCGGCTCCGACAGGCTGATCTCACAGATGCGGGACGCGGAAGTGGATAAACTCAGGCTCCTCAATATGGACGGCGCGGCGACAAGCGAAAAAGTCCCTCTGCTCAGGGACGCGCTTTTGCTTATGAAAGACAAGTGCCGCGTGAACGTGGACAAGTTCTGGGACGATATCCCCGGCATCTCCGCCCTGATAAGGGAGCTGAGCATGAACGACCAGGTGATCGTAAAAGCGGCGCCGAAAGAGGGAAACCTGCGTCTCGTCAGGCAATACGCCCCTGATATGCCCTTTATGCCTGTGCTTTTCGGCGACGGCGGCATACATGAAGCGCTGCTCAATGACAACAGTATACGGTATATAGGCGCGGAAGTCATATTTGACAGCGAAAACAGCGAATTCTGTCAGCCGGCATACATAGACAAACTGCACAAAGACGGCTGCGCGCTCTGGGTCAATCCCATCATCTACGACTATCGCTGGCAGCTCTCGGCGGGGCACTCCGACGATATCGCCGTATCTGAAGACGCGCACTTCGGCTGGGGCTGGCTGATCGACAGGGGCTACGACATACTTCAGACCGATTTCCCCCTGCAGCTGAAAATGTACATACGGCAGAATCACCCCGACAGAGCATGATGCAGGCGCCGGCATGAGCGCAGACCTCTTTTTATTCTTCCGACGAGTTTGGAATATAAAACTCGCTGTCGAAGATCCCGTGATCCCAACAGCGGGTTTTAATGTTTATAAGACTGAGACGTGTTTTCGCATTTTGAACTTTACGCCCGCCTTCTGCGTCAATACAGTTGGAACGATCTTGATCAAACATTCGGGAGAAGAAATGCCATATGCCTAAAAGAATGATATGCCTTCTGCTTGCATTGGCGCTGTTTGCCTCGATGCACGCGTTTGCCGCGGGGCAGGCGGACACGTTCGACATGGATTTCGTAAACTACGTACGGTCGAATAACAGCGGAGAAAACTATATCGTGTCGCCGCTTTCATACCGCGCGGCGCTGCTGCTCGCGCTTGAAGGCGCGGGCGGCGAGACTGAAGCGCAACTCCTGCGCGCGCTGAACTTTGAAACAAAAGCCGACGCCGAGGCATGGTACGCGTGCGTGCGCGGCAGCGTCGACGAATTCGCAGATCTCAGGGAAGGATATATGTACTACGATAAAACCGCTTCGGAATACGCTTACCGCGTGTTAAGCAGCGCGTGGAACAACAAGGACATATCCGGTGACTTTCTTGACGGATACAAACGCCGGGCCACGGAAAAATACGGCGCGGAGATACGAAGCGAAAAGGCGCTTGACATAACCGACGCGGTGAACGGCTGGTGCGACGAGGCAACGAACGGGCTGATACCGAAAATAGCCGAGGACCTGTCCGAAAACGCGTGCGTGCTGGTCAACGCGGTGTACCTGAAAAGCGCGTGGGAAGACGCGTTTGAAAAGTACCGTACTTCCCCAAATGAGTTTACCTGCCTTGACGGAAGCATCGTGACCAAGGACATGATGAAAGCAAACGACAGATACCGCTACTATGAAGACGGCGACTCCAAACTGGTAGTGGTGCACCTGCGGGGCGGTCTGGACTTTGTCGCCGTGCTGGGTGACGATTCGGATTGGATGAACGAATATGCCTTGGCGGCATACGATGACGTCGACCTGTGGCTGCCCAAGCTCGACACTCAGAGCGAGTTCGGCAAAGAAGTGCTCCTCGGCTACCTGGCCGAGCGCGGCGCCGTAAACGCGTTCAGCCCCGAAAAGGCGGATTTTTCAGGCATGAGCGGCGACATCTGGTATATCCAGAACATGCTGCAGAAAGCCAGGATAAAGACCGATGAAGGCGGCCTGGAGGCTGCCGCCGTGACCATGATAGCTTATGCCCTGGGAGCCGCCCCGGGCACAGTGACCGAACCGCAGTACAAGGTTTTCCATGCCGACCGCCCGTTCACGTATTATATCACGACCGCGCTGACAGAAACGCCCCTGGTGGTTTTCGCCGGGCAGGAAGTCAAGTGACCGCCTGAGAATATACATCTTATCCGCGCATACAGATCCTGTATCGTTTTGCGGGGATCGCGGTAAAAGAAGAGAGGGAACGTTTTGCCCCCTCTTCTTTCAGTTCTCGCGTATCGCTCCGGATCATCGACCGCGGCGACAGAGTATATTAAGGATCTGCCCGCATCGCGGAAACAACAGGTTTTCAGTCCTGCCGCAGAATACGTGCGATCATTCCCGCTTCGCGGCTGCAGAGCGGCGCGAACGGGCTGACTGCGCTTTGGCCGTTTCTGCCGGGAATGTATCCTTACCCTCTTCTTCGCCACCTGAGCGCCATTGTCGGCCAGTATGTCATCAGCATGAACATCAGCTTCTTTTTTATGCTTTTCTTGAAACGTGAGTCGAGCAGATAATCCGCTCTGTCCCTTAACCGCGTCTTACGCAAAACGGACCCGCATTTTCGGATATAGCACTTGGTGGAACTGTCATTTATGTCTTTTATCTTGCCCACCACTTCCAGTATCGCCGAGTCTATCCTGTAAACGCCGTAAATGCCCTTGCCGATCTTTGCCAGGAAGAGGTACGATTTAAACACGTTCTCCAATAACTGCATGGACCTATTGTCTATCTGCGTGGAGACCACGTTCCCGCTCCTGTTTTTGAAATAATAGTACATGCAGCGCGGGACGATCACAGCGCTGCGCACATTCGGAATGACCCTGACCAGAAAGTTGATATCTTCCCCGTAACTCATATCGGGATCGAATCTGGTGTCCCCTATGCTGGAGATCCTGATGAGCTTATTCCAGACCGTTCCCGTTTTGCAAAGGACGTCATAGTAAATATTCTCGGCCAAAAAGGCATCTTCCCGGGGCCACAGCTTTCTCGGCTTTACAAGCATGCCTCCGTTTTCTTCCAGGTAGCAGTTGTTTATGCCGCACACGATCATGTCAGCATTTTGTCCGTTTTCCATCATCGTGTCAAGCATTTCCACGTCGATCCAGTCATCCGCGTCGGCAAACAGCACATACGAACCGTGCGCGAGTTCAATGCCCCGGTTGCGCGCACGCGATACCCCGGAGTTTTCCTGATGGACCACGGATATATTCTCATGCTCCGCAGCGTATCTGTCGGCGATCTCCCCCGTTTTGTCGGCCGATCCGTCATCGATTATGATCAGTTCCCACTCCCGATACGTCTGCTTGATGATGCTGTCAACGCATTTGCCTATGTACGTCTCGACGTTATATGCCGGGACGATTATCGATATCAGCTCTTTCATGTTCTGTCCTGCTTTTCCCGCATGTCTGCTGTCGCGCGTATACTTGCCACGACCGTAATGATACACAAATCCCGGCAGTATTTCAAGCTCCTTTTCGGGCTGTATCCCG
>JAFZLE010000334.1 GCA_017551645.1 Clostridia bacterium
CCGGCAAGAGCATATATTATGCCGATATTATCACAAATAGGTCATTGACAAAACGCTGGCGGTGTAGTATATTATATAAGTGCGGATTGCGGTCAAGTTCCACCGCGAGCCCCCCGGGCGTCCGCGGCGAGCGTCGGTGCAGCACTCGAAATCCCTACGCATATTCGGACGGCAAAACGGGAATATGCCCATAACGGTGGGATAAATCGGGAGTTATCGGACGAAAAATACATCCAGTTCTAACGCGAATTCTAAAACATCTGCCGCGCTGTTTTTCAGCCCGTTTTTCGCGGGCTTGCCTTTATAACAGAATAGGTTTCAAATGGAGAGTTGTCCGAGTGGTCGAAGGTGCAGCACTCGAAATGCTGTGTCCCCAAAAGGGACCCAGGGTTCGAATCCCTGACTCTCCGCCATAACAGAAAAGAGTCTCATAATCATGCGGATTATGAGGCTTTTTTCTGTTATGTGTATAGATTAATTCAAAAAGAGATTAATCCGTCTGTAAGCCCTCGCTTCCTAGGACTCATAGGCGGTTTAGTGTTAGCGCCGCCCATAATGAGCGGCAGTGGGAACTTAATAACAGAAACGCTCCAGGTGCTTCAGAAGGTCAGCAGCCCGGAGCGTTTATTACATCCTGATAATACTACTTAATAATAAGATATCGCAATACTATTCCCGTTTTCGTTATAACCTGATCTGCGTCAGAGCGTCCAACCGCTCACGCAAGGCAGTCGGTAATTATCCTCATGACCTCAAGCGTCTCCGCCGCGTACCGGCAGGCTAATTCATGATTTCCTTCATCTATGATCATAGCGAAGTCCCGGAACTCTCTCGTCATGCGGTGATGGACTTTCTCCGGAGTAAACACCTCCGTCACGGTCGGTCTGACCATAGCGCCTGACGCGTCCCTGACAGGTTCACCTTTTGTTTCATCTACTACCACGGTAGTCAGGTTCGGCGCTACATTGGGTTTTCCGTCGATCCTCATATATCCTTTTTCGCCCTGTATGGATACGAAACACGGGCTGTCGGAATCCTTTGCTCCGGTACACACGGCGGAAAATCCGTTATATTCCATAACAAGCGTACCTGATGTATCGATCCCGTTGAATCCCCGATTGGGATAATAATGAACGCTCTCCGGCGCGCCAAACAATGCCACAGCGTAATGGATGTTGTAAACGTTGATGTCACGCAGCGCTCCGCCAAGATATTCAGGATCAAACGAGTGATCGGCCTCTCCGGCGAGATACCGGTCGTATCGGCTTGAATACTGTGAGTAATTTGCCAGCATCATCCGTATTTTTCCGATTCTTGGCAGGTTCTCCCTCATCTTTTCAATAATGTCATTGTGCAGGACGGTGACGGCTTCAAAAACAAAACAACCGGTACTCCGTGCCAGCTCTATCAGTTCAGCGGCTTCATCATATGTCCCGGCAAACGGCTTCTCAAGGATGACATTTTTATGCTTCAGGAGCGCTCTTTTCGCGTATTCATAATGTACGCTGTTTATGAGCCCGATATATACGGTATCCACGTCAGCCTTATCCAGCAGCGCTTCGTAATCAGTATATACTTCCGGTATCGAATACCTCTCCGCTATTTCCTCGCCTTTCTGTTTGCTGTGTTCCCTTGCGAATATCGCGTTGGTTTCGATTTCGTTAAGCGGCGCAATAGCTTCAAGAGCATCCAATATGATCCTGCCTGTACCGATGATCCCAAGCTTCATGCTTATCTCTCCCATATCACGGTCGGGTCAATGTGCTTCAGGTCAGGGGAGGACGTCCGGTACATCATCGCCTGGAGCTGTTTGGTCATCTCGTCGATCTTCTCCCTGACGCCTTCAGCGCCTTTTTCCTTAAGAGGCCCCATAAGCGGCCTGCCGACGGTCACGGCGTCCGCACCGAGCGCCAGCGCCTTGAAAGCGTCGAAACCGCTCTCCATGCCTCCGTCGGCGATGAGCAGCAGTTTATCGCCCAATGTCCCCCTGATCTTCGGGAGCAGCCTTACGGGCGGGACGGCGTATCTCATCAGGCCGTTGTGATGGCTCAGTATTATTCCCGCGCATCCGAGCTCCGCGCAGCGCACGGCGTCCTGAACGCTTAACGCTCCCTTGATGAAAAACGGCAGCCTGGTCGAGCCGATGAACTCTCGCAGCTCATCCATTGTCGGCAGCTTCATCTGCAGCCCGTGTATGTTGTCGTATTCGGGGTCGCCCGCATGGATGGAATGCTCCACATCCATACCGACAGCTATCGCGCCTTTTTCCTCGGCAAAGCGTATTCTGCTGAATATCTCCTCATGGTCGGCATACGGCTTGATGATCTTCATTACCTTTGCGCCGGTTTTTAATACCGAAGCCATCGTATCGTTGTCGCCCATGCCGACAGATACCGGAGCGCCTGCTGCCGCCGCGCCTTCCGCCATCCCGGCAAGGTCGATATGGCTCAGCGCCGCTGTCATTATGGGCGTTTCGAAGCGTTCGCCAAGGAACTCGAACTGTGTGGAAGGGCGGACAGCCCCGATTATGCGGCTCTCAACCAGCAGCGAGTCCATGTATTCTCTTGCGATCTGAATAGAATCTTCGGGAAGGCTGTTCATAATACTAACCTCCATTTATCGTTTTCTGTGTTGGATTATGTCATTCTGATCAGCTCATAATCTCTTGTACCCAAACCGATCTTTTCCCCGTGCGCCAGGGTCTCTTTCCAATGGACGTTGGGATTGTTATCCAGGAAATGATCATGATGGTGATGCCAGCCCGCTTGTGACAGATGATCCCCAAGCTGGCTATTGCGAATAGGCTCCGCCTGAAGACACAGATCCGCGCATGCCTGATCCAGGGCTACCGGATCAAAGGAGGCCAGCATACCGATATTGGGCAGGATCGGCGCGTCGTTTTCGCCATGGCAGTCGCAGTTCGGAGAGACGTCCATGATCAGGCTGATATGAAACGCGGGCTTCCCATAAACTATGGCGGCGGTATATTCCGCCATTTTGCAGCACAGGGATTCGGTGGAATTGAAATCGGAGCTGATGGCGTCAAAAGCGCAGGCACCGATGCAGCGGCCGCAGCCTTTACACAGTTCCTGATGGATCACAGCTTTTCCGGTATCATAGAAAATGGCGTCCGAGCCGCATTCTTTTGCACACTGGCGGCAGGAACGGCACAGGTCCGGATCAACCATGGGCTTACCTTCGCTGTGCTGCTGCATTTTCCCGGCCCGGCTGCCGCCTCCCATGCCGATATTTTTGATGGCTCCGCCAAAACCGGCCATTTCGTGGCCCTTGAAGTGGGAGAGGGAGATGATGATGTCTGCGTCATAGAGCGCATGGCCGATCATGGCTTCCTTACAATACTCGCCATTCGGCACTGGGACAACGGCTTCGTCCGTGCCTTTAAGGCCGTCCGCGATGATCACATAGCAGCCGGTGGTCACGCTGTTAAAGCCGTTGACCTCAGCGTTGTACAAATGATCCACCGCGTTCTTGCGGCTGCCGGGATACAGGGTGTTGCAGTCCGTCAGGAAAGGCTTGCCGCCCAATTCCTTCACCAGGTCGGCCACAGCCTTAACGTAATTCGGGCGGAGATAAGAAAAATTACCCAGCTCACCAAAGTGCATTTTGATGGCTACGAACTTACCCTCAAAGTCAATACTGCCGATACCGGCCTTCCGGCAAAGCTTTTGCAGTTTCACTCCCTGGCTCACATCCAGTTTTGTTCTGAAATCCGTATAGAAGACCTTCGCCTTTTCCATTTTCTCCGTTTCCTCCTCTCGTTTTATCTGTTATTCTACATGACTATAGTCGTTCCGCACCTTCCGGCACCCATTGACGCATTTCTTCACGAAGATTCCTGAACTCTCCGTCCGCGTAAAAAGTGCCGTCTCCGTTTGCGTGTATTACTCTGCGTTCTTCTTTGTCAGCGTTTTCCCATAGCTGAATACCGGAGAAAACCAGTATCCCATGCTGTTCGATGTGATCTTCAAGCCTGCACTCAACGGCAGCAAGACAATCCGATATCAACGGGGCTTTTACAGCCATCGCCCTTTCTTTGTGAAGACCAAATCTCTCAAATTTGTCGGTCTTTGAACCGTGAGTGGTACCGATACCTACGACCCGTTCAACCATATCAAACGAGGGAATACAAACGCAGCACTCTTTTGTTTCCAGAATGGTCTCATAAGACTCGTTCCAGCTTCCCGTAGTAATGGCGATATGCGGTGAAAAATCCATCACCATCTGCCATGAGATCGTCATTACGTTGTC
>JAFZLE010000335.1 GCA_017551645.1 Clostridia bacterium
AGCTGGCGCACTTCATGTACGAAAACCTGGGCTGCGTGCAGGCGTACAACCTGGACGGCGGCAACACGGGCACCATGGTGTTCGGAAAGAATGTATACAAAGCCGACCTGGCCACCAGCCAGCTCAGAGTCCTGAACGACTGCATCTATTTCGCCACGACCGTGGATCCGGAAAGCTGGAGCAAGAGATATGCCTGAAGAGAGCCTGTATTTCGGTATATTCGGAACAAAAGCGTACTGGTACGGCGTGTGTGCGGCCATAGGCGCGCTGTGCGCCGTGCTTACGCTGCGTTTTGTTGGGAAAAAACGGGGGCTTGGGCCAGACGCCGCGCTCCTGTTCGGAGTGACCGCGCTGCCTTTGGGTTTGGTCTGTTCCCGCATACTGTTCTGCCTGCTGGACGCCAACTTCCGCGTGCTGTTTTCGTGGAAGGCGGCGGTGTCGGTGTGGGGCGGAGGACAGTCCATGATGGGCGCGCTGCTGGGCGCGGGCTTAGCAGGGGTAATCTGCGCGAAAATGACCCAAACGCGCGCCCTGCCGTTTATGGATGCGCTGGCTCCCGCGCTGCTGGTGTTCGTGATGTGCGCTCGCGTAGGCGAAGGCTTCACGGACTTCCTGGGCCGCAGCCGCAACCTGACTATTAACTGGCTTGACGGCACGTTCCTGGTCACGTCTGACGGCTACGGCTCCGTCAACCTGAATACTTATCTGTTTGAGGCGGCGTGCGCACTGGTACTGGCAGCGGTCGCCTGTATTGGGCTTGACAGGGAAAAGCGGGAAGGGGACGTGTTCCTGACCGCGCTGCTTTTGTTTGGCTGCACGCAGGTGCTGTGGGAAAGCCTGCGGTTCGACAGCCATATGCGCTGGTCGTTCATAAGCATACAGCAGGTGCTCTCCGCGTGCATGTTCGCGGCGCCGCTGTTCATATTCGCTGCGCGCAGAGGCAAACGCGCCGTTATCGCGGCGGCAGTGATCTGCGCGGTCGTGGTGGGCGGCGCGGTAGGCATAGAGTTCCTGATAGACCGCTCGGACGTAAATAACCTGCTGCTGTACGTATTCTACGTGCTGCTTCTGGCAGTGCCTGCCGTGTTCGGGCTGATATGGAAAAAGGGGAGACCCGCGGCATAATACGGGCATCCCATAAAACAGAAACCGCCGCAGACGATACCGTCTGCGGCGGTGTTTTGTATGCGCTTAGTGGATTATCAGGCTCTCGCCGGTCATCTGCGCGGGTTTGTCCAGGCCCATCAGGTCCAGCAGGGTGGGGCACAGGTCGCACAGGCGGCCGCCGTCACGAAGCTGCTTTTTGGGGTCCTCAGGATCGACCACTATCACCGGCACCGGGTTGGTGGTGTGGGCGGTGAAAGGCTCGCCGCTAGCGGGATCTATCATCATGTCCGCGTTGCCGTGGTCGGCGGTGATGATGAGCTTGCCGCCGCCTTCGACTATGGCCTTGGCGACTTTGCCCACGCACTCGTCCACCGTCTTTACCGCTTTTTTGGTGGCGGGGATGATGCCCGTATGGCCCACCATGTCGCAGTTGGCGAAGTTCAGAATGATGACGTCGTACTTGTCCTCTTTGATCACGGGCAGCACCGCGTCGGTCACCTCATAGGCGCTCATCTCCGGCTTAAGGTCGAAGGTGGGCACTTCCTTGGCGTCGGGAGAGGGCACCAGTATCCTGTCCTCTCCTGGGAACACGCGTTCTTCGCCGCCGTTGAAGAAGAAGGTGACGTGGGCGTATTTCTGAGTCTCGGCGATCCTCAGCTGGGTCTTGCCCAGCTTGGACAGGTATTCGCCCATGGTCATGTCCAGGCTCTCGGGGGGATACGCGATCTCCACGTTGGGCATGGTGGCGTCGTACTGGGTCATGCAGATGTACTTGAGCGGGAAGAAACCCTTTTTGCGCTGGAAGCCCGTGAAAGCGGGGTCAACGAACGCGCGGGTGATCTCCCTGGCCCGGTCGGGGCGGAAGTTGAAGAACACCACGGAATCGTGGGGTTTTACGGTGCCTTCGGGGTCGATGACGGTGGGCAGCATGAACTCGTCGGTCAGGTGCTTGCCTTTTTCATCTATGACCTCGTAGGAATCCAGTATGGCCTGGACGGGGTCGCTGCCGGTGTTGCCTTCGGCGCACACCATGGCGTTATAGGCCTTTTCCACGCGCTCCCAGGCGAAGTCCCTGTCCATGGCGTAGAGGCGGCCCATGATGGTGGCCACCTTGCCCACGCCGATCTCGGCCATCTTGTCCACCAGTTCCTTCACATACTCGTGGGCGCTGGCGGGAGGCGTGTCGCGGCCGTCGAGCAGGCAGTGCACGTACACCTTTTCGATGCCGTTCAGCTTCGCCATTTTGAGCAGGCCGTACAGGTGGTCGGTGTGGCTGTGCACGCCGCCGGGGGACACCAGGCCGATCAGGTGCAGGGCGGAAGCGTTCTCTTTCGCGTTCTCTACCGCGTCCAGCAGGGCGGGGTTGTTGAAGAACACGCCTTCGCGGATGTCCTTGCTGATCTTGACCAGCATCTGGTACACCACGCGGCCCGCGCCGATATTGGTGTGGCCCACTTCGCTGTTGCCCATCTGCCCGTCGGGAAGGCCTACGTCCTCGCCGCTGGCGCCGATCTGAGTGACGGAATACCTGGCCTTGAGCGCGTCAAGATTCGGTGTGCCCTGGGCCAGTATGGCGTTGGTATTGGGATCGTCCGGGCCGTTGCCGAACCCGTCCATTATAACAAGCGCGTAAGTGGCCATCAGTAGTTCACCACCTGGGCGAAGTCCTCAGCCTTCAGGGACGCGCCGCCGATAAGGCCGCCGTCGATCTCGGGCTGCGCCATGAGGCCCTTTACGTTGGAGGGCTTCATGCTTCCGCCGTACTGGATGCGCACTTTCTGGGCAGTACGCTTGCCGTACTTGCCCGCGATGGCGGCGCGGATGACGCCGATGGTCTCGTTGGCCTGCTCGTCGGTGGCGGTCAGGCCGGTGCCGATGGCCCATACGGGCTCGTAGGCGATGATGATGTTGGCAAGCTCGGCCTGCGGGATGTCGGCGAAAGCGCCGGCGATCTGCTTGTCGAGCACATCGTGGGTCTTGTCGGCAAGGCGCTCTTCCTTGAGCTCGCCGACGCAGATGATGGGCTTGAGGCCGGCTGCAAGAGCGGCCTTTACGCGGGCGTTGACCGTCTCGTCGGTCTCGCCGAAATACTGTCTTCTCTCGCTGTGACCGACGATCACGTATTCCGCACCCGCCTCGACGAGCATATCTGCGGAGATCTCGCCGGTGAAGGCACCTGACTTCTCAAAGTGGACGTTCTGCGCCCCGATCTTCACGTTCGTTCCCTTTGCCGCTTCGACAGCGGCGGCAAGATCGATGAACGGAACGCACAGGACGATGTCGCATCCGTTTTCGCCCGCGACGAGTTTCGCGGTTTCAGCGACGGTCTTCGCC
>JAFZLE010000336.1 GCA_017551645.1 Clostridia bacterium
ACTATGAGCGCCATGGGCGCGCGTCTGCTGAAAAACTGGATAGAGCAGCCTTTGCTTGACGAAGACGAGATAAACCAGAGGCTGGACGCGGTGGAATACCTCACCATGGATCCCATACTGCTTGAGGACCTGAGAAACGCGTTCAAAGCGGTCACGGATATAGAAAGGCTGCTGAGCCGCATCGCCATATCCAATGTGAATCCCAGGGACTGCCTGAGCCTTGCGTCCACGCTTAAGAGCGTGCCCGGAATAAAAAACCTGCTTTCCCAAGCCGGTGGGCTGCTGGGAGAAGCCGCTGAAGCGCTTGACCCCATCGAAGACATCTCCGAGCTGATCCAGAATGCCATAAGCGAAGACGCGCCGGTGCTCATAAAGGACGGCGGCATATTCAAAAAGGGCTTCAATCCCAAACTTGACGAGTACAGGGAAGCGTCCCTGGACGGCAAGAACTGGATCGCCAGGCTGGAGCAGCGGGAAAGGGAAGAGACGGGCATCAAAAACCTGAAGATCGCCTATAACCGGCTGTTCGGGTATTACATAGAGGTCACCAGGAGCTTTTATGACCTGGTGCCCATGCGCTACGTAAGAAAGCAGACTCTGGCCAACTGCGAACGTTTCACCACCCAGGAACTTAAGGACCTGGAAAACACGATACTGGGTGCCCAGGACAATTCCGTCAAGCTGGAATACGAGCTTTTCCTTGCGGTAAGAGAAGAGCTGAAGGGACGGCTCGAGCGCATACGTGCCACCGCCAACGCGCTCAAGACCATCGACTGCCTGCAGTCCCTCGCCAAGTGCGCGCTGGGCGGAGGCTACTCGCGCCCAGCCATGAACCGCGAGGGCAGGTACGAGATCAGAAACGGGCGCCATCCCGTGGTGGAGTGTGCCATGGCGCGGGGCGAATACGTGCCCAACGACCTGACTTTGAACGCCGAAGGGCGCGTGATGATAATCACGGGGCCCAATATGGCGGGCAAGTCCACATATATGCGGCAGAACGCGCTTATAGTGCTTTTGGCGCAGATGGGTTCTTTCGTGCCCGCGGACAGCGCGGATATCTCCATAACCGACAGGATATTTACACGCATCGGCGCCAACGACGACCTGTACGGGGGCCGCTCCACATTCATGGTGGAGATGGAAGAGATGAGCGTGATACTCAAGCATGCCACTTCCCGTTCCCTGGTCATACTGGACGAGGTAGGCAGAGGCACTTCCACATTCGACGGGCTGAGCATCGCCTGGGCTTCGGTGGAATACCTGGCCAGCGAGAAATGCATGGCAAGGACGCTGTTCGCCACCCATTACCACGAACTCAGCGTGCTGGAAGGCAAGCTGGAAGGCGTGGTGAACTACAGGGTCACCGCCACGGAACGGGGCGAGGACGTGATCTTCCTGCGCAAGGTGGTGCCCGGCGGCGAGGACAAAAGCTACGGTATCGCCGTTGCCAAGCTGGCGGGTCTGCCCAAGGGCATAGTCGCCCGGGCGCGTCAGATAATGGCGAGGCTGGAAGTGGATGACGAACTCAACGGCTCTTTGGGCGAAAAGATTATCGCGAAAAAGCGCGGTGCGGATATGCAGCTGTCCCTGGACAATCTGGGACCGATCGAACTGGTGGACGAGATAAAGACGATGGACGTGATGAGCATGTCGCCGATAGACGCGCTCAACGCCCTGTATACCCTTAGCGAGAAGGCACGGAGGCTGTAAATGGCTATACGGCTGCTGGACAGGGACACGATAGAGAAGATCACCGCGGGCGAGGTCGTGGAAAGGCCTTCATCCGTGGTCAAGGAACTGGTGGAGAATTCCATAGATGCGGGCGCTACCAGCATAAGCGTAGAGATACGCGAGGGCGGCAGCGAGCTTATCCGTGTCAGCGACAACGGCTGCGGCATCAATGCGGGGGAGGTCAAGCTGGCGCTCCAGTCCCACGCCACCAGTAAATTGCGCTGCGCGGACGACCTGGTAAATGTGGCGACCATGGGCTTTCGGGGAGAGGCGCTGCCTTCCATAGCCGCGGTGAGCAAAATGACCATCGTCACCAAGACACGCGAAGCTCAAAGCGGCATCCGTCTTGTGTGCGAGGGCGGCGAGATAAAGGACATCAGGGACGAGGGCTGCCCAGACGGCACCAGCGTTACGGTAAAAGAGCTGTTCTACAACGTGCCCGTAAGGCGCGTATTCCTTAAAAAGCAGGCATACGAGCAGTCGTTGATAGTGGAACTCATGCAAAAACTGGCGCTGGGCAACCCGGGCATACGTTTCCGCCTGAACGCCCAGGGCAAAACGCTGTTTTCCACCTTCGGCGACGGGAACATAAAAAACGCCGCGCTGCAGGTGTTCGGGGCCGATTACGCCAAAAACCTGAGACTCGTGGATGAGTCCGAAGGCACGTTTTCCATCAAGGGAATGATAGGCATTGGCGAGGAGAGCGCGCCTACCCGCTCCAGGCAGGCGTTTTTCCTGAACGGCAGGCTCATAAACTGCCGCATGCTGTCACAGGCGCTGGAAGAAGCCACAAAGGGACTGGTGATGATAGGGCGGTATCCCACCTGCGCGCTCATGGTCACGCTGCCCTATGGGAGCGTGGACGTAAACGTGCATCCGGGCAAGCTGGAAGTGCGCTTTAAGGATGAAGCTGCGTTCCGCTTAAGCGCCCAGACACTGCTTTCGCGGGCGCTGTCAGGCTACACAATGCTTTCTCCCCTTGCAGAGGCGGCAGCCGCCAAAATGCCCGCGGGCAGTGTGGCTTTCGCACCTGTTCCGCCCGCGCCCAAAGCCGAAGAGGACAAACAGGGGCTTGATTACCTTAAGAACCTGGATATATACAAACCTGACGTGGGCAAGCATCCAGAAGTCAGGGAAAGCTACGCGCTGCTGGACATGCGCATGCCGCCCAAACCCGTGTCTGTCAGGGAGGAAACGCAGGAGCAGCCCGCATTCATAGAACCCGTATCTCCCCAGATAGGCTTTAGGTTGCTGGGTGTGTACTTGAACACCTATATACTGGTGGAAGCGAACGAGCAGCTGGTGATGATAGACCAGCACGCCGCCCATGAACGGCTGAACTACGAGAAATATACCAAAGCCCTGAACGAAGGGACCGCCAGCCAGAAACTGCTAATACCCATCGTCCTGGACTTGAGCCCGAGGGAGATACGCACTCTGGAAGCGGGCAAAGACGAGCTGGAAAATGCGGGATACGAGATCGAGCTGTTCGGAGACAGCAGCGTGAAGGTCACTGCCGTGCCGTTTATC
>JAFZLE010000337.1 GCA_017551645.1 Clostridia bacterium
CGTTTAAAAGCTGCTTCAGCAGAAGCGGTTTGCCCTCAAAATCACTGCCGTAGCGGGACGTATCCTGGGCTATGAAAGTAAGCTCCTTTACTCCGCCGGCGGCGAGCTGGCGGCACTCTTCCATTATGTCCTCATACGGGCGGGAAGAATACCTGCCCCTTATAAGGGGTATGGCGCAGTAGGTGCAGCGGTTGTCGCAGCCGTCCGATATCTTCACGTAAGCGGAGAACTTGGGAGTTGTCAGCACCCGCCTTTGCTTAAGAAACCTTTCGCCCCTCTCCATGCACACGGGACGCTCGCCCTTAAGCAGTTCGTCCACCACTTCGTTCAGCCTTGAATAGTCGTGAACGCCCATGAAGCCGTCCACTTCCGGCAGTTCCTTTACCAGCTCGGACGCGTATCTTTGGGCAAGACAGCCCGTGACCAGCAGCTTTTGGGGGTGCCCCTGCTTTTTCAATTCCGCCATTTCGAGTATGGCGTCTATGGATTCCTGTTTGGCGCTGTCTATAAAACCGCAGGTATTTACTATGGCGATATCCGCTTCGGTGGGGTCGGAAACGATCTCGCAGCCCCTGTCACCGAGCATGCCCAGCATGACTTCGGTATCCACCAGGTTTTTGGAGCAGCCCAGCGAGACCACTCCTATCTTTATGCTCATATCAGTTTTCTCCGTTGAATATCTCGTCCAGTTGAGCCCTGGTTATAAGCACTTCACGGCTCTTGGAGCCTTCGCTCTGGCTCACGTAGCCTCTTAACGCCATCTCGTCTATGAGCCTGCCTGCCCGGGCGTAGCCTATCCTGAGCCTTCGCTGCAGCATGCTGATGGACGCCTGGCCCGCTTCCACGCAGGCGCGCAGCGCTTCCTCGAACAGGTCGTCGGTGCTGCTGGCGGCCTCTTCCTCACGCTTGTCCTTCTTTTCCGCGTCGGAAAGCGTGGCGTTCTCCATCTGAATGAGCATGTCTTCGTCATACACATTTCCTTCCGGAGAAGACACGAAGTCGACAACGTGCTGCACCTCATCCTCGCTCACCCAGGCGCCCTGCAGGCGCATGGGCTTGTTGCGGTCGGACGGCAGATACAGCATGTCGCCCTTGCCCAGCAGCTTCTCGGCGCCCACCACGTCCAGTATGGTGCGGCTGTCCACGCCGCTGGCCACCGTGAACGCGATACGGGTGGGGATATTGGCCTTTATCAGGCCGGTGATGACGTCCACGCTGGGGCGCTGGGTGGCGATGACCAGATGCATGCCCGCGGCCCTGGCCAGCTGAGCCAGGCGGTTGATCGCGTCTTCCACGTCCCTGGGGCTGGTCATCATAAGGTCGGCCAGCTCGTCTATGATGATGACTATCTGGGGCATCCGCTCCTCGCCGGGATCCAGATGCTGGTTGTAAGACTCGATGTTTTTGGCGCCTTTCTCGGCGAACACCTTGTACCGGCGGCTCATCTCCCCTACCGCCCATTCCAGCGCGCCTGCCGCCTTCTTGGGATCGGTCACCACGGGCACCAGCAGATGGGGTATGGTATTGTAAACGTTGAGTTCCACCATCTTGGGGTCGATGAGTATCATTTTGACTTCATCGGGTTTGGCCCGGTAAAGTATAGATATTATAATGGAGTTTATGCACACGGATTTACCGGAGCCCGTCTGTCCCGCTATGAGCACGTGAGGCATGCCCGCCAGGTCAGCCACGATGTATTTGCCGGAGTTGTCCTTGCCCAGGCCCACCATAAGCCGCTTGGTATTCCTGCGCGCCTCGGGACTTTCCAGCACGTCCCTTAAATGCACGACTTCCTTGCTGACGTTGGGCACTTCCACGCCCACAGCGTTCTTGCCGGGAATGGGCGCCTCTATCCTCACGGATACAGCCTCAAGCGCCATGGCTATGTCGTCGGCATATGAGGCTACCTTGCTGACTTTGATGCCCGGGGCGGGCAGTATCTCAAAGCGCGTCACGCTGGGGCCGTGGCTTATGCCGGTAAGCTTGACCGGCACAGAGAAAGACTGCAGTGTTTTTATGAGCACCTCGGCGGTCTTTCTGTCCATGTCCTCGTGGGACAGTCCGCTCGCGCTCTTGGTCCCGCCGGATTCCATAAGGCTCATGGAAGGGAACACGTACAGCCTGGGCTGGATAGGTTTGGAGCCGGTCTCTTTCCGCTGCGGCGGCTGTTTGGGCTGCGCTTTCGCGGCCGGGGTCTCTGCTTTTGCGGGCTGAGGCGGCTTGACGTAAGTCGTTTCAGAGGGCTTGCCCTGCTCAGTATTCTGTACGACCGTCTTACCCTCTTCCTTTTTGCCGGAAGCGCCGTCAAACCAGGAAGGTTTGGGCTGCTGCGGCTGGCGGGGCGTATCTGCGGTCACGGTCCTGGTCTCTTTTTGGGGTTCTTCCCTGGGCAAAGTGCGTTTTGGCTCCGGAACGGGAGCCGCGGGCTTGCTTTGATAGGGTTCCCGCGCGGGTTTGGAAGCAGGCTGCTCCGTTTTCGCGCGCTTCTGGGCTGGCCTGTCCCTTTCTATGCGGGAGAACACGTCTTCTATGCCGTCGTCCATGACGCCGGCTTTATTTGAGGGCTTGGGCTTCTTGTTCAGGACGTTCGGCACGGTGTACTCGTCCCCCAGGCCTTTTATGGCGGTCACCCTGCTCTTGCCGCTCTTTTTGCGGGACAGCCCCTGCATGTCCAGAGGCGGGATGTCCTGGCCGTCGTATATCTTCTCGTTGAACAGTTTTTCTTCATGCTTGCGGCGGCGCTCGTCGCTTATGGTCATTACCTTTTTCCTGGCTACATCAGTGACGCTCCTGGCTGCGCTGGAAAGGCTGGCGCCCGCTTTTTTGCCGGTATTCCAGGCCTTGGCCGCGGTGTCACCCACGGA
>JAFZLE010000338.1 GCA_017551645.1 Clostridia bacterium
CGGATTCCAGTTTGAAAACATACGCCAGTCTCAGTGCCACGCTTAGAGTTACGTTGGTGGTCTCCCCGCTCTCTATGCGGCGCACGGTCTTTTCATCCAGGCCGGCGTCCACTGCCAGCGCCAACTGGATCATATTCGCTTTCTCACGGAAATACTTGACAGTATCCCCGAACCTGATGGGCAGCGCCCGGATCTCCGCATACGCCCGGAATGTAGTGCCTATCAGGCCGGTATCGCAGCCGTATACATCCGCGAGTTTGCTCGTATAAGTGATCAGCCTGTCATCACACGAGAGCAAGCCGACTTTGTAGCCCAGTTCGTTTCTTTTGCTGTAGTCGATAAAGAATCTGAGACAGCACCTGTCTACTCTCTCCAGAGCGTGATCGGTGAGCCTATACCGGCCTTCATCGTTTAGGTAAACAAACGCCGGGTTATTGGCGCATATATGCGCGTCGGCATATACCAGCGCGCCGTTTCGCATCGCGTCGCGCAGCATCCCGTTCTGGGCGTAAAGCTTCAGCAGATCGGCAAAGCTGATTATGTAGCTGTGAGGACCATTGCATTTGTCCGGATCAAACGCGAAAGGTCTCTGGTACTCACCGTTCACAAAATTGCACGCGCCTTTGGCTTCGGGATGCTTTAAGTATCTCACGGCCCTGCATACAAGCCTGGCAGGCAGGCCCCATTTATCAGCTGATGAGAATATCATGTTTTGGAACTGTTCTCCCGCGTGCGCCGAGACCGGAGCGAACCTTTCCAGGCCTTCACTGATGTCGTCGCGCGCGTAGCTTCCGGGGTAGCGTATAAATGTCGTCCCTACACGCGCCTGCCACTCCAGCCAGTGATACGCCTCGCTTTCATCGTAATTGTATTCCGGTTTCCTGCCCAGAGCCGGGTACTCGCTGTGGCTGATCAGCTGAAACCTATTGAACAGCTTCTGCCCCGCGTAGTGATAGCACTCATGGGCTATGCAGTTTTTATTATTCTCGGGATAATACTTGTAATTCGTATTCAGTACGATCGTTTTGTGTTCCACATAAGTCGTTTCGGTATTGCCCGCGATGTATTCGCTGCCGGTGGGAAGCTCCATATCTTGGGTGACCAGCAGGCTGCTTTTGTTTTTCATGCCCCGCAAAGGCAGGTTCTTTATCCTCAGCCCCAATGCCGCTGCCAGGTCTTCAGGGTCAACAAGCTTGTTCCGCATGATGGCCTCGGGACAGTAATGCCGCAGAATACTGTCGCAGATCTCCTCCACCCGCAGCGTCCCCGCCTTGGGAAGCAGATATCTGTCCAAGCGCTCATAGGCACGCCGGTGTCTGACGCTGTTGATGTCGTCACGAAAGAGATAAAAATCACAGTCGACCCTGTCGCCGGATAGACAGGCGGTGAGCCCTATAAAGCATTCGCATACGCAGCTGTCGGTCTTCCCGTCATGCTCGATACTGCACTTGGCGGAGTATTCTATTATACCGCTTATATCCTCCTCGCCGTCCTGCCAATAGTATAACGACTCAACTTTGCCCGTGCGTCTGCTTACTTTAATGCTCGCGTCCCCGTCATAACCTTCATACAGGTCGTCGTGCAGTAACTGCTTAAGCTCGCCCCCGTATTTCTTTGCGATGTATTCATCAAATGATATGATCCTGTCCTGACTTACAAAACCGTTCTGCTCCATCTTCCCCCGCTGCCTCCATTATTTCCGGCTCTTACAGTCCGTTAGTCGCGTTCCCCGGGACGTTCGTTCCCCCGGGAACCGTCAGTGACCTAATTCTAACACAATATTATTGCGTTGTCAATGCTTTTCCGTAATACTTTTGTAATATTTTAGGCAGGGAGAAATGCGGCTATGGCCTGACGCGCAGCCGGGTAATGATTTATTACCAACTTATTTGGGTTTTTGCATTGATCTCTCTGGCAGAATCACCGGACTAAGTACCAGAATCTACACAGAGAATTGATTTGTGAAATCTAATGCTATTTATTTTTTCTTATTTACAGCACTATATTTTTGTGTTATAATATAATCGCACGATGGAGGTGTATAATATGGCGCCTGATAAGAATAAAAAGCTAACGATCACATATAAGGACGACTTGGGCAAGCGCATACGCATGTTCCGCCTGAAGAAAGGCCTTATGCAGGGGCAGCTGGGCCGGCTCGTAGGCGTAAGCGCCAATGGCGTTACCAACTGGGAAAAAGGTCTGGGGCATCCGACGGCTGCGAGGATCATATCTTTGTGCGCTGCCCTTGATATAACCCCTGACCAGTTATTTGGAATACCCTCCCGTGACAGCCGCCTTACAGGCGACGAGCAGAGGCTTCTGGAAACATACAGGAATCTGCCTTCAGAGGATCGGGAAGTGGCGCTGGATATGCTTGATTCGTTCAGGGACAGGCGCGCTTCACAGCAGGCTGAAAAAGACAAAGCCTGGTATTTCAGCCATTTTCTGAGAATAAGCAAAAACTCGCTCAAAGTATCCGCCGGCACAGGCGAATACCTGTGGGATCACCGGGGTCTGGGTTATGTGTATCTCAAACGCGACGAGCTTACCGAAGCGGCGGACGAGATAATAACCGTTCACGGCGACAGTATGGAACCAAGGCTGCATGACGGTGACGATCTGCTGGTCGAACACACCTCGTCGATCGATTACGGTGAGACAGGCATATTCATTATTGAAGGCGAAGGCCTGGTAAAAGAATACCGGCCCGAAGGCTTATACTCAGTCAACAGCTCCAAATATCCTCTCATCCCCGCCAAGCGCCTTTCAGACTGCGTATGCATGGGCAGAGTGCTCGGCGTAATTACCCCGGACATGCGCGCCGGGCAGGAAGACAGGGAAACGCTCAAGAAGCTGTTCGCCGAAGAAGGGAAAAACGGTAAGCGATAAGCAGTTAAGCGCCGCGCATTCCCCCATATACACTGGCCCGATTCAGATAAAACCGGATCGGGCTTTTTTTATTTTTCCCCCAGATCTCGCTCACGTCCGCGGCCCAGCCTGCGGAAATGAGTTTACAGCCGTGGGCATATCCCCCACCCGACTCTTCCCACAATAGGCCTGTTCGAAGGAATGATCCCTGTTTTTTATCCATTTATCCCATTTTTTCTGCCCGTCATTGATAAATCGCCCCGTTTTTCTCCAAGTTATAAGTAGAGGGAGAATTAAAACTGCCTCGGAGATGGGGCTCTCTTTCCTTGCATATAACTTTCGAAGAGTGGAAATCCCCTGGAGATTGAAAAGACAATGAAGTTGGTAAGGACCTGAGGATGGTCATATTTGGGGGCCAATACCCAATTCTTATTGAAAAGCCAAATCATAATATTCAGTTTTCATGATTTGGGCAAACGAAATGCTTATGCAGTCGCGTTTCCTTGATAAACTTTGGATATTTTTCGGACGGTCTCCTTGCTAATAGACCGATACAGAGCGAATATGTCCGCGGAAGACCAATAATAACAACATGGAGGTTCATAATAATGACAAAAGAACGTTTAGACGACATGCTGGAGCGCTACGGAGAAGTATGCGACCAGAAGACGGCGGGGAAACTGTTAAGCGTAGTGCCCCGGACAATTTCGCGCATGATGCAGGAGGGCCGGCTGCGCAGGGTCGGCCACAGGGTGGACGTGCGTTCCATCTGCGAGTACATCGAAAACCAGGCCGATA
>JAFZLE010000339.1 GCA_017551645.1 Clostridia bacterium
AACCGGTCGAACGCCGTGAGCAGCGGCGGCAGCAGGAAGATTATGAAAGCTATGGAGAAGAACGCGCCGCTGGCGATAAGCAGGCCTATGCGGGAAATATAGTAGACCGAACATGTGAGGCCTATGGCGAGCCCCGCCGCGAACAGTATGAGGCCGCTGGTGAATATGGTGGGCAGGCTCATTTTGAACGCGCTTTGTATGGCGGCGGACTTGTCCTCTATGCCCCTCTGGCGTATGTAGGTGCTGGTGAGCAGTATACCGTAGTCTATGGTCGCGCCCATCTGCAGCGCAAGGCAGATAAGGTAGCACATGAAGAATATGGGTATGCCCGCGGGCACAGACAGGGCGGTGTTCATAAGCACCGCGCCCTGTATAACGCATATGAGCGTTACGGGCACTATTACGGACTTGAAGCTTATGGCCACTATCAGGAATATGGCCGCTATGGTGATCAGGTTGACCCGCATAAGGTCGCCGCCGAACGCCTCCGAGATGTCGCATGCGCTGACTATAAGCCCCGTCACGCCCGCGCCTTCCGGGTACTTTTCCCGGGTCAGGCGTACCATTTCCCGGGTGACGAAGGCGCTTTCTTCCCCGAAGGAGGGCATGTCCACCTCAAGTATCACCCTGGAGTAGCGTTCGCTCAGGAATATGCGCCCGGCCAGTTCCAGCTGGGAGGCGAGTTGCGTCACCTGCCCGTTATCTGGCAGGAGCCTTTGGGCGGCGGAAATGAGTTTGTCGCCGCGGGCGGAGGAGCTAAAACCGCTCACGGAGAAGTACGCCCTGGTCAGCATGGGCGGTATGTTCAGTATGGAAGCGATCTCTTCCGGGGTGTAGTACCTGACGGCGGCTTCGGCGGTGGTCACGTAACTGTTCACGCTCTTTACCGCGGCGCGGCCTTCGTACCGGAGGGCGCACACCTCGTCGATCAGTTCTTTTTGTTTCCGGAAGCTCTCGTCGGAATCGTCTCCGGGCAGCAGCAGTATCACGGAATTGTTGCGGCCGTAGAGCTCAAACAGCTTGTCCTGGTTGTGGCTGAGGTTGCCGTCCATGAAGGTGTACTCTATCTGCCCCTGAAGCGCCGCCGCGCAGATTATGACGAGTATGAGCACGGGCACCAGCACGTAACGGGATGTCCTGGTCAGGGCGAAGCGCCCCAGTACTTCTCCACCCAGGGGAATTGGCTTGTGGGAGGTCCTGCGCAGGGGTTTGGCGAACAGGAGTATCAGGGCGGGCATAAGCGTGAACACGCTCATCATGCTGATAAGTATGCCCTTGGACAGCACCATGCCTATGTCGAATCCTATGGTGAAGCTCATGAACATCAGGCTGCCCAGCCCCGCCACGGTGGTGAGCGAGGAGGAGGAGATGGGCATAAGGGAGCGCCTTAGCGCCAGTTTCATGGCGCTTATATCGTCCGCTCCCGCGTCGCGTATGTCGCAGAACGCGTGGAGCAGCATTATGGAGTAGTCCATCGCCAGCGCCAGCTGCAGTATGGCGCACACGGCGAAGCTGATAAAGGATATGGACGGGAACACGAAGTTGGTGCCCATGTTTATGAGTATGGAGGCTATGATCACAGCGAAAAACACCGCCGGCTCCGCGTAGGAACGTCCCGTAAGGAACAGCACGCCTATGACCACGACTACGGCTATCAGCATCGCCCAGGGGATCTCCTCGGCGATCCGTTCTTCAACGTACATGGTCTGGGCGGCGTCCCCGGTCAGAAGCCAGCCGTCGCCGATATCGCTCCTCGCTTTCAGATAGCTTTGGAGCTTTTCGGTGAAAGCAAACGGGTCCTCGGCGTCGGAGTACAGTGTTACACGGTAATATGTGTGTTCTCCGTCGTTTTTCACGTCCGCTTCCGGGGAAAACGTGCTGTAGATCACGCTGTCCAGCCGTGCGCAGTCGTCTGCCACATCCTGCGCGTTTTTTTCGCCTATATCGGCAAACAGCATGGTCACTATTTCCGTATGACCGAACTCTTTGTTCATAAGCTCCAGGCTGGAGCGGGTAAGGGTCTCCTCGGACAGGTAGGACACTATGTCGTAATTGATATTGACCCGACCCAGCGTGAACAGGCTGGCTACGGTGAGTATGATGTATATGAGCAGTATGCCCTTGCGGTGCGATACCACGAAGGCGGCGAATCTATCGGCCATAATCTCTCCATCCGGACAGTTATCTGCCAGGATTATACCATTTTTAACGGAGCAAATTGCTAAATAAAGGTAAAGATGTTGAAATCGCACCGTGACTCGCATATAATGATGCCCGGATAGAGGTGCGGAAAAGATGTACCCCCGGCGAGCCGACAGGCGCCAGAGCCGAGGGAAGGGCGATTCCGCCGAATCCCGGGAACAGGTATGTTCCCCGGGGTGGTGCGTCGGAGAATATCCGCCGCACTGTCCGCTTCACGGAAGCGGGAGAGCTATCGAGGAGAAAACGGCTTTACAGCGTCTCCCGTCGGCTGTCCCGGCGGGAGATTTTTTAGCAGATTTTGCATCGGGAGGATACTGATATGGATCTTAGCGGCTCTCACGTAGCCCTTATAACCCCCTTCAGGGCCGACGGCTCTGTGAATTTCGAAAAGCTGCAGGAGCTGATCGAGTTCCAGATCGCGGCAGGCACGGACGGCATAGTGGTGCTGGGCACCACCGGTGAAAGCTCCACCATGACCCACGAGGAAGACGAGGACGTGGTCCGCTGCGCGCTGGAAACGGTAAAGGGCAGGTGCCTTTTGATCGCGGGCGCGGGCTCCAACGACACCCAGACCGCGCTTATGAAGAGCGAAGCCTACGCCAAACTGGGCGTGGACGCGCTTTTGCTCATAACCCCTTACTACAACAAGGCCAACCAGACGGGCATGGTAAAGCACTTTACCTA
>JAFZLE010000340.1 GCA_017551645.1 Clostridia bacterium
AGGGCGGCGAATACGAGCTTTTATACCTGGCCCGCCACTCCGAAACGGACGAGACCATGGTGGTGTACCGGGCGCTGTATGACTGCGGCGAGACCCCGAATAACGAAAGGGTGTGGGTGCGCCCCCTGTCCATGTGGACAGAGACGGTGACGCGTGACGGCGTGACCCGCCCGCGCTTTGAGTATATAGGCGACGGCGAACCGTCCGCGCCCCTGCCCGCCCCCGTAAGGCAGCCGTTGGATGTGCTTAACGAATACTTCGGCTACGATTCCTTCCGCGAGGGGCAGGAAGAGGTCATCTCCTCCATACTGGAAGGCAGGGACACCCTTGCCATAATGCCCACGGGCGCGGGCAAGAGCCTGTGTTACCAGATACCCGCACTGTGCCTTGACGGCACCGCGATAGTCATTTCCCCCCTCATCTCACTTATGAAGGACCAGGTGGGCGCGCTGAAGTTAAGCGGCGTGCCCTGCGCGTTTCTGAATTCTTCCCTGAGCGAAGCCCAGCTCTCCGCGGCCCTCTCCCGCGCGCGGGAAGGCGCGTACAGGATCATATACGCGGCCCCGGAGAGGCTGCTGACCCCCAGGTTCACCCAACTGTGCCGCGAGATACCCGTAAGCCTGGTGGCGGTGGACGAGGCGCACTGCATCTCCCAGTGGGGGCAGGACTTCCGCCCCGCGTACCTGGACATCCCCGCCTTCGTGGAGAGCCTGCCCTCCCGTCCCCGCCTGGCGGCGTTCACCGCCACCGCGACGCCGAAAGTCAGGCAGGACACGGTGGAACTGCTCAAGCTCCGCTCCCCCTTCTTACGGGTGAACAGCTTCGACCGCCCCAATTTATACTTTTCCGTGGTGCAGGCGCGCTCAAAGCTGCCCGCGCTCATGAGCCTTATGGAGACCTACCGGGACATGAGCGGCATAATCTACTGCGCCACCCGCAAGCTTGTGGAAGACGTGTGCGAAAAGCTGCTGGAAAAAGGCGTGCCCGCCACACGCTACCACGCGGGGCTGAGCGAAAAGGAGCGCAGCCGCAACCAGGAGGCGTTCTCCAACGACGAGTGCCCCGTGATAGTCGCCACCAACGCCTTCGGCATGGGCATAGACAAAAGCAACGTGCGCTTCGTGATCCACTACAACCTGCCCAAGGACATGGAGAGCTACTATCAGGAGGCGGGGCGCGCGGGCAGGGACGGGCTGATCGCCCACTGCGCGCTGATCTATTCGCCCCAGGATCTGGTCTTGCAGGGCAGGCTTATAGATCATTTGGGCGAGGACGCGGGCCTGAGCTTCAACGAAGCCGCGCCGCTCAAGCGCGCCGCCCGGGAGCGTTTGAACCGCATGAAGGAGTACGCCGTGTGCGGCGAGTGCCTGCGCAAGAACCTGCTTTCTTACTTTGGGGAGAGCGCGCCCGGCAAATGCGGCCACTGCTCCGTGTGCGACGGGCTCATCCTCTCACTACCCGACAATAAGCCCCGCGCGGCGTCCGGAAGCGCCTCTTCGGGGCTGCTAAAGCGCCTTAAGTCCCTCAGGATGGACATCGCCCGCCGAAAGCGCGTGGCGCCCTACATGATCTTTTCCGACGCCACCCTGTCCCAGATGGCCAGGGCAAAACCACGCACACCCGAGGAATTTTTGTCCATAAGCGGGGTGGGGCAGGTCAAGCTGGCCGCCTACGGCGACCTGTTCATGAACGAGATACGCGCCTGGGAGGAAGAACAATGAACTTCGCGGTGATAGGCGGCATAAACCTGGACGTGACGGGCACGATACTGGGCGAGACCCGCCCGGGCGACAGCAACCCCGGCAGGGTCAGCCTGTCCCCCGGGGGCGTGGGGCGCAACATCGCTTCCGCGCTCAGGGAGCACGGGCACGAAGTGCTGCTGGTGACCGCCCTGCCGGGAGGAATGGCGGGAGACATACTGAAAACAGACTGCTTGAGCCGGGGCATAGACCTGTCCCGCGCCGTGAGCGTGCCCGGCGGCGAAGGCATGTACCTGTCCCTGCATTCAAGGGAAGGCGAGATGCTGCTGGCGGTTAACGACATGTCCGCCATAAACGCCTTGACATACGAAGCCGTGGCGTCCGCCG
The DNA here is from genome assembly GCA_017551645.1 of Clostridia bacterium. Classification (GTDB taxonomy): domain Bacteria; phylum Bacillota; class Clostridia; order Christensenellales; family Aristaeellaceae; genus RUG14130. Next base: position 2,088 of record JAFZLE010000340.1, read on the forward strand.
CGGAGGAGATAGACCGCTGTGCCGCCTGCGTCGTGGACGCGAACCTGTCCGAAGGCGCGATAAAAGCCGTGCTGGACTGCGTGCGTGCGCCCCTTGTCGCCGACGCGGTGAGCGTCAGCAAGTGCGCGCGCTTAAAGCCCCTGTTCCCCCGCCTTGACGCGTTCAAGCCCAACCTTATGGAGGCGCAGTTCCTGACCGGGGAATCCTCCCCCGCCCCGGCAGCCAGAGCGCTGCTCGGCATGGGCATAAAGCGGGTATTCATATCCCTGGGGAAGGACGGCCTGTACTACATGGGAGACGGCGATGAAGGCCTGCTCGCCCCGGAAAAGACTTTCGCCTGCCAGACCACGGGCGCGGGAGACAGCCTGTGCGCGGGGCTCGCCATGAGCACGGCACTGGGGCTGGGCGTAAGGGAGACCGCGCTGCTGGGGCAAAAACTGGCGTTTGAGCGCCTTTCGCAAAACGAAATTAAAGCTCCGTTTACCGCTCCATAAAACACCGGCGGGAAAAATGTAGTATAATCCTCATATATTCCCGATCACGGAGCAGAGCAGATGAAGATCATTCTTACCGGCGGCGGCACCGCGGGTCACGTTACCCCCCACCTGGCCATCATCCCCCGCCTTTTGCAGGACGGCTGGGAGATCCACTACGTGGGCACCGAAAACGGCATGGAAAAGGACATAATGGGCAAGGTCCCAGGTATAACGTACCACGCCATACCCGCCGGCAAACTGCGCAGGTACCTGTCCTCCAAGAATATAACCGACATAGGCAGGACGCTGAAAGGCGTAAAGGAATCCCGAAGGATAATCGAGGAAGTCAAGCCTGACATAGTGTTCTCCAAGGGCGGCTATGTGGGCCTTCCCGTGGTGGTCGCGGCCCGCATGAAGGGCGTGCCCGCGCTGATCCACGAAAGCGACATGACCAGCGGCCTGGCCAACAAGCTGTGCAAGCCCTTCGCCAAGGCGCTGCTCACCACCTTCCCCGAGACCGCCAAGAGCGCGGGCAAAAAGGGCGTGTACGTGGGCGCTCCCATCCGCGAGGAGCTGTTCAGGGGCGACCGGGACCGGGGGCTCAAGACCTTCGGATTCACCCAGGACAGGCCCGTGCTGTTGGTGATGGGCGGCTCCAGCGGCGCCCAGGCCATCAACCGCGCGGCCAGGGGCATACTGGACGAGCTCACGGGCATCTTCCAGGTGCTGCACATCTGCGGCAACGGCAACCTGGACGACCTTTACGAGCGCACCCCCGGCTATGTGCAGGCGGAATACCTGAACGAGGAGATGGCGGACGCCCTCACCATGGCAGACGTGGTGGTGTCCCGGGCGGGCTCCAACTCCATCTGCGAGCTGCTGGCGCTCAGGAAGCCCACGCTGCTCATCCCCTACCCCACCGAAGCCTCACGGGGCGACCAGGTGGTGAACGCGTTCTCCTTCATGCGCCGGGGCTTCGCCCGGGTGCTGGAACAGAAGGACATGACCGGCGAAACGCTGCTGAGCAAGATACTCGAGGTCTATCACGACCGGGGCGAGCTGATAGAGTGCATGATGCGCGAGCCCACCCACGACGGCAGCGGCAAGATAATCGAGAACATATACAAATACGCAAAGAAATAGCGCGGAAAACCGCGCTGTTTCTTTTTTCGCTCATTCTATGAACCAGTCCGGGGCGGGCGGGAACGCGCTGTCCGCTTTCCTGAATTCGTCCGACTGCTCGAACCTGCCAAGCGCCCCGAAAAAGCGTTCGGCGCAGGCGTCAAACTCGCTTTGGGACAGGGGTATGAAGTTGGCGCTGCATATATCCGTTTCAAAACCTGTCCCGGACAGTTTGCATTTGAAAAACGAATTGCCATGAGAAGGTCCGGAATCTGCGTATACGGTCAGCTTGTGCCCACCTGCCGTGTTTTTGCGCAGCCTGTGATAACCGCTCGTGATGCATTTATGGGTAAAGCCGTACTGTTTTGCCAGTTTTTTAATTATCGGACCGATGGCGTAGCACGCATCAATGGGTTTCTGCCTGACATCCGGTTCGAATCCCTGCGCGGCGAAAGCGGTCCTCGCCTGTTCTATAAGCGGTTTTGCGGCGGCGAACGTTTTTTCCGTTTCTGCCCTCTCCTCATCCGTCAGGCATACCCGCGTACTGTCATCGTACTCGACGCCGGGCAGTTTATCACTCATCGCGGACAGGTAGGGGTCGACGTCTACCGCCTTCCCGTTCCTGAGCAGATCGACGCTGATCTTAAAAGTCGTGTAGTTCAGACAGTTCCATTTTTCGATGTATATGCCGGAACCGATGATGTTCTGGTACATCTGCAGCATCGGATCGGGTTCCTTGCCATGCCACTCTTTGTATCTGCTTATCCAGGTCTTGTCGTGTTCGAGTTTGATGACTTCACCGAAAAAATCCGCGTCATACCAGTACAGGCACATTTGCCAAAAACCGTAACGCCTTTGCAGTTTTTCCATATACGGCAGCATTTTCCCGTCGGTCAGTTTGTCGTCCGCGTCTATGTTGGACAAAAAGAAGTGATCTTCCACTCTGCGCGTTTTTCCAAGCCACGGCATGTCCTTTAGCGCTCTTGCGCAGCTGACGGGCTCAGTCCTGTTCGGTTCATAAAGTCCTTCAGACAGATGATACAGGAATCTGTAATCAGCCAGCCCCTGCTCGCTAAAGTACTCATGCACCAATTGGGGCAGCTGCGAAAAAGGCATCACCTTGTTTTTTATATAAAACAGTCTCGTTTTTACGGCCCGCATGAACTGTCCCCTCCTTTTCTGCGCTCGCCGGTCTTCTGTTCAGCCGGCTTCAGTCTTTTGTCTTTTTGAATATATCCGATACGTCCTGCAGGGAAATGAACGCTTCTTCGTCTATATCGAATACTGTTTTTTTCAGGTTGTTGATCTGGAAATGGTTGACGATGAAATAGATTATCTGCTTGCTCTCTTTGGAATACCCGCCTATGGCGTTTACTATCGTCCCTCCCGCCTTAAAGCGTTCCGAAAGCCCTTCGGACACTTTTCCCGCCTTGCCGGTGATTATCATGGCGCACACCGACCTGTCGAAGCCCTCGACTATGAAGTCCACGGTCTTTGAGCCAACGAAGTACGTCACGATCGAGTACAGGGGAAGGATCCAACTCCTGATAACGATGCCGCACACGATGTAAAGCAAGGCGTTGAAGCACATCACGAAAGAGCCCAGGGAAATGCCTATCTTCTTGGCAAACACCACCGACAGCACGTCCACGCCGTCGATCGCGCCGCCAAAGCGGATCGTCAGGCCGCTGCCTATGCCGGAGATCAGCCCGCCGAACACCGCGCACAAAAGCAGGTCTGTCCCCGCCAGGGGCGATACGAAGTTCACGTCAATGGGCAGCACGTGCATTATAAGATACGAGACCAGGGAATATGCGCCTATCGTGTACAGGGAATATATGGTAAACGCCAGCCCCTGCTTTTTGAGCCCGAACAGGAAAATGGGCACGTTGAGTATCAGCAAAAAGACAGAAAGCGTAAGCGTGGGTGGCGTGACCTGGTCAAGCAGCATGGAAAGCCCCGAAATGCCGCTGTCGTACAGCTTGACCGGGAACAGGAACAGCGACACGCCGAACGCGTTCACCGCGCCGGCCAGCGTCAGAAACAGGAAACTGACTATCTTCAGTTCCCTAAGCTCTTTTTTTATACCCGAAAACCTGTGTTTGCGCTTCCGCTTCATCGCCCGCCCCCATATCGGCGTTTCCGCCGGTTTTTCCAAATGAATACAGTAAAAGACGGGAGAGGCCCCGGCCTCTCCCATTCTGTTTGTTTTTACGGCTGTTTGCCGATGTAGGCCAGTATGCCGCCGTCCACGTACAGGATGTGGCCGTTCACGAAGTTGCTGGCGTCGGAAGCCAGGAACACGGCGGGGCCCATGAGGTCCTCGGTGGTGCCCCAGCGGGCGGCGGGGGTCTTGGCCACTATGAACTGGTCGAAGGGGTGGCGGCTGCCGTCGGGCTGGCGTTCCCGCAGGGGCGCGGTCTGGGGCGTTGCGATATAGCCCGGGCCGATGCCGTTGCACTGTATGTTCTTTTCGCCGTACTCGGAGCAGATGTTGCGGGTGAGCATCTTGAGCCCGCCCTTGGCGGCGGCGTAGGCGGAGACGGTCTCGCGGCCCAGCTCGCTCATCATGGAGCAGATGTTGATTATCTTGCCGTGGCCCTTTTCTATCATCTGGGGGATGACCGCCTTGGCGCAGATGAAGGGGGCGTTAAGGTCCACGTCTATCACCTTCCTGAACTCCTCCGCGCTCATCTCGGTCATGGGGATGCGGCGGATGATGCCCGCGTTGTTGACCAGTATGTCTATCACGCCCACTTCCTCGGTGATGCGCTTTACCAGCGCCTGCACCTGGGGCTCGCTGGTGACGTCGCACACGTAGCCTTTGGCGGGGATGCCCTTTTCCCTGTAGGAGTTAAGGCCCCTGTCCACCAGCTCCTGGTTGATGTCGTTGAACACTATGGTCGCGCCCGCCTCGTGGAACGCGGTGGCTATCGCCATGCCTATGCCGTAGCTCGCGCCGGTTATCCAGGCGATCTTTCCCCTGAGGGAGAAGGTATCAAGTATCATGTCAAGCCTCCTGTATCGTTTTGCTTTTTATAGTATAGCACAATTCCCGCGCCAAAATAAAGCGGTCGAGTATGTCAAATCTGCCTTTGACGAGATTTTCGAAAAACCCGGAATAGGTCTTTTCCATGCCCACGTCCCTGCCGGACAGGCTGCGGGTGGGGAACGTGACGAAGATATACCGGGCGGGGATGCGGGAAAGCAGCCTCGCCGCCGCGCCCTTTTCGTCGGTCTCAAGCACGCTTAACAGCTTCATGCACAGGGCAAGGTTGTACCGTCCATCAAACGCGCAGGTGTTTACGTCCTGAAGCCGGGCTTCAACGTCCCAGCCGCACGCTTCGGCCCAATCGTTTACTACTTTGCACGCCCTGCCGCTTATGTCCGCGCCCCTGACGCCGCGTATGCCCCGAAAGCCCAGGTATATGGGGTTCAGCCCGCACGCCAGGTCCAATACGCCGCCATCTGTTCCCGTTACGGCGAACACCCGGTCGTATATGCCGTCCAGTTCGTCCAGCCGCTCCCGGGTGGAAGCGTGGCAGGAAAGCGCCTCTGTCAGGGCGGAAGCGTCGCCCTCAAGGTAGCTGTCCAGGCACTTGCGCGCCTTTTTCGCTTCCCCTTCGCTCATGAACGCGTTGGTCAGGGCGTGCAGGCGCTCCTTGGCGGCGTCCAGCGCCTTATCGGGACGTCCGTATTTATCAAGCGCCGACTTAAACGCCCTTTCCACGGTGGAAGGGCAGATATCCCTGAAGTTTTTGGAGGATACGAGCCTGCCCAGCGCCTCGCTTTCGGTCATAGCGCCTCCCCCAGCTTTTCCATCAGGCGGGAATAAAAGCGCAGGTTGTGTACGGTGGCCAGGCGCATGGCG
>JAFZLE010000341.1 GCA_017551645.1 Clostridia bacterium
CGGCGATGTCATAAACGAAGTAGCCGGATTCAAGCGAGCTCTGCTGGCAGGCTTTAAAAAGTCAGAGGCCAAACTAAGGGCGGCCAAACTCTCCGACCGGGAGATAAACGCCGCGGACACGGACAACCTGCTCCGCACGGTCAAACGCGTGGAAAAAAGGTTCGTGAAGGGCGTTTTGGAGAACGCAGGGATCATAAATGCCGCGATCACTGACTGCGGGGCAGCGGGTTTCCGCGCAAAGGTGACATTCAGCGCCAAAGCGCCGGTGGAAAACAGCCTTGTGTTCGGTCCCGGCAGGTTCGAGACCTGCCGCTATGCCATGCCCGTTGCCGGAAGCCTCAAAAAGCGGCAGGGCGCGTGGAGCGCGGAGTTCGAGTTCCCGTTCCGACCGCTGGAAAAGGACGGAAAAGGAACATACGAGTACATTCTGGGCGGAAGGAACAGGGACGGCTCCTCATTCGCGGCCATATGCCTGATGGAGGCGGACGATAAGGGCAACGCCGTTATAAGGGAAAAGTAATGGGCGCGTTCCTCGCCATAGACCTGAAAAGCTTTTACGCTTCCGTGGAATGTACCCAGCGTGGACTCGACGCGCTGGACACGAACCTGGTGGTGGCGGACGCTTCCCGTACGGAAAAGACCATATGCCTTGCCGTGACGCCTTCCCTAAAGCAGCTTACCGGGCTGGGGGGCAGGGCGAGGCTGTTCGAGGCGGTCGAAAAAGCCAGGGAAGCCAACGCGCTCAGGCGCATGAAGGCCCCGGGCCATACTTTCACCGGCCAGAGCTATCTGAAAAGCGAACTGGACAGGGACCCGTCGCTGGAACTCAGCTTTCTGACAGCAAAGCCGCGCATGGGGCTGTACATGGAGTACTCCGGAAAGGTGTTCTCCATCTACGCCAAATACATATCGCCCGATGACATACACGTTTACAGCGTGGACGAGGTGTTCATAGACGCGCAGCCATACCTGAAGATATACGGGCTGACGCCCAAACAGCTGTGCGAAAAACTGATACACGAGGTCTACGACGATACGGGCATCACGGCCACCGCGGGCATAGGCACCAATATGTACCTGGCCAAGGTGGCGATGGATATAGTCGCAAAGCGCATGCCGCCTGACGAAAAGGGCGTGCGCATCGCGGAACTGGACGAAATGGAGTACAGGCGCCAGCTCTGGGACCACACGCCGCTCAAGGATTTCTGGCGGGTAGGCGGCGGCACCCAGAAGAAGCTGGCGGCTATGGGCATACACACCATGGGTGACATTGCCCGCTGCTCCCTTGGCGGGGCAAACGAGCGCGCCAACGAGGAAGCGCTGTACAAGCTGTTCGGGGTGAATGCCCAGCTGCTCATAGACCATGCCTGGGGCTATGAAAGCTGTGAGATGCGGGACATAAAGGCGTACAGGTCCAAGGCCTCGTCACAGTCGAACGGACAGGTGCTGGCGGAGGCGTACGAGAACGATGGCGCCCGGGTGGTCATACGTGAGATGGCGGCCAAGCTGGCGCTGCAGCTGAGCGCGAAAGGACAAAAAGCGGCCATGCTTGCCGTGGGCGTAGGCTACGACGCCGACAACCTTAATGACCCGGAACGCATGAAAACGGTTGGCTGGAATATAGAAAAGGATTTTTACGGCAGGTACGTGCCCAAAAGTGTCGCCGGAACGCGGAGATTTGCAAAACCGACTGCCCTGAGCGAGGAATTTGACCTGGCGGTCAGGGAGATCTTCGATTCCGTTACCAACCCCAACCTGCTCATCCGCCGCATGAGCGTGACGGCGGTGGACGTGGTGGACGAGAACAGTCCCGGCCTCAGCCGCCCGGAACAGATAGGCATGTTTGATGTGGGCGAGACCGAAAAAGAGGCCGCTGCCGACGAAAGACGGATGAGCCGCCAAAGAGCGATAAACGATATACAGAGGCGCTTTGGCAAAAACGCGATCTTCACCGGCCTGAATCTGGAAAAGGGAGCTACCGCGCTGGAGCGCAACAAGCAGATAGGGGGGCACAAGGCGTGAAGGATTACTCCGACATAATCGCTCTGCCCCGTCCGGTATCAAAAAAGCACCCGCAGATGGGCAGGCTTGAGCGCGCGGCCCAGTTCGCGCCTTTCGCGGCACTGGGCGGATACGAGGAACTGATCGCCGAGTACACGCGGGCGATAGAAAAGCAGGAAAGATCGGCCGGAAAGCCGGGAGAAGCTCCCGGCGGGGCCATGCGGGAGACAGAACGCGATGCAGAGTAGAGGAATACTGAAACAGACCATGAGTTACGTGTTTATCGCCTTTGCGGCGTGCCTGATGGCGCTGAACTATTACGTGTTCGTGCTGCCCAACGCCTTCGCTCCGGCGGGGATAAACGGCATCGCGACAATGATCCAGTATCTGAGCGGCGTAAGCATAAGCTACATGTCGCTGCTTATCAACATACCGCTGGCAATAGCCGGTATCGTGCTGATAGGCAGGGCTTTCACTGATAAAACGCTTTTGAGCGTGCTGGTGTTTTCCGGCGTGCTGCTTCTGTTCCAGAAACACGTGATAGACATAGACAGGTTCATCTATCATACCCAGGACGGGAAAAGCACTATCCTGGCGCCCATAGCCGCGGGCGGGGTGAACGGGCTGATATACGGTATCACTGTCAGAAACGGGGGCACTACCGGCGGCACGGACTTTATCGCCGCGTATGTGCACAAGATCCACCCGGAGATAGCGTTTACCCGTGTGCTGCTGGTGTTCAACGCCATGGTGGCGCTGGCGAGCTACTTCGTGTACGGATATAATTTTGAGCCTGTCATACTGTGCATCGTGTACACATACCTGACCACGCACATCTCCGGCGGCATAATCCGCGGCGGCGAGGCGGCGATAAAGATAGAACTCATCACCCAGGACCCGGACAGGTTAAAGCAGGATATCATAACGCAGCTCAGGCACTCCGTCACCATAATCCGCGCGATAGGGGGCTACTCCGGCACGGAGAAGACCATGATGATCTGCGTGGTGAACCCGCACCAGATCAAGGAATTTCTGGAGATCATACGCCAATACCCGGGCACCTTCGCCTGCGTGAGCGACGTGACCAGCACCATAGGCAACTTCAAACATATTTCGGGGCATGTCAAAAAGGGCTGACACTTAAAAAGACTGCGGCAGACGTTTTTCGCTGCCGCAGTCTTTTTTTGCTTTGGTCTATTTGCCGTTCAGGCCTTCCATGCGCATCATCTTTTCCAGCACGTTTATGTCGTTGGTGATGTCGATGGCGTCGCTCTTGTACAGCTTGTCCAGCTGTGTGTCGAAGCCCTCCACTACCTTGTCCATCGCCCCTTCGATATTGAGCATGGAGTTGCGTATGCTTATGGTGTTATTGTTGTTCTGCTTTTCAAGCTCTGCGTACCTGCTCAGAAGCTTGAGAGTTGCGGGCAGGTAGTATTCCAGAAAGCTCTGTATCTCCTTTTCACGCTCGGGCTTGCTCTTTACCACGTAGAATATGGAGGCGGTAGTGGCCTCTATGTGGTAGATCTTGTCGGACATGGTCTTGTCCATTATCCGGTCGTTGAGCGTGCGGATCTGCAGCAG
>JAFZLE010000342.1 GCA_017551645.1 Clostridia bacterium
CAGCCATCTTACATTCACACACAATCTGTTTTACGAAGGCTATCAAGCCTCCCATTTCAGCCACGCCCTGTGGACCATCGCGGTCGAGATGCAGTTTTACCTTATATTCCCCCTGCTCGCCCACTGGTTCAAAAAGAAGCCGATATTCACATTTGCCGGCATGCTGCTGTTTTCCACCGTGGTAAAACTGCTTATCCGCACGTATATCCCCGATTCTACACTGTATATCAACCGCTTAAGCACCACGCTTGACATTTTCGGCGTGGGTATGCTGGGCGCGTATATCTATTTCAAAGCAAAAGAACGCGAACCCGGAAAATTTCCTAAGCTCGCGTTCGCTCTTGCAGGCCTGGCCTGTGCGGCGGGAGCGCATTTTCTTATGAAATGGCTCGCCTCCTATACCGGCAGCGAGACCCAAAGGCAGGCCCAGATGTGGTTCGCTCTGCCGCTGTCGCTGCTAATGTGCGCATTCACCGTATGCCTGAGCCTGAGTTTCAAACGGATCAGAAACATCTGTTCAAACCGCGTCATACTGTTTTTATCCGGCATCAGCTACAATTTCTACATCTGGCACCAGACGATAGCCGTGCGGCTCAAAGAAGCCCGCATACCCGCGTACACGGGCGACTCCCCCAACGTGGACGGGCAGGCGGTGTGGCAGCACCGCTACACCCTGGTGTGCTTTATCGCCGCCCTGCTGTTCGCTGCGTTTATGACGTATATCATAGAAAAACCCTGCGCAAGAGCGCTGGCTCCGCGCAGGGAAGAAAAAGCCTGTCAGCCGCCGAATTCCTGACGGAACCGGTCGCAGTAATACCTTACGTTGTCCCACTCGGCGTCCGGCGCGATCCTGTGGTCGGGACAGGGGATGTATCCGCCCAGGTCGATAAGGGGCTTTAACCGTTCTATCTCCGCGTCCACGGCCTTGAAATCCTTGCTGAACACGCGTTTATCCATGCCGCCCACGCCCTTGATCGCTGGCCCGTACTTTTCCCTCCAGGGCGCTATGGAGGCGTTCCAGGTGCCCACTTCTATGGGGAACATGGTGTTCACACCGTTTTCCAGCCATATGGGCACCAGTTCGTCTATCTTGCCGTCACAGTCCAGGGATATGATATCCGTGCCGTGGGCGCGCATTTCGTCCGTTATTCTTTTGTACCACTTGCCTGTCAGCCTGCCGAACACCGAGGGCCTTAACAGCGGTCCTGTCTTAAAGCAGATGTCCTCCCAGAAGTGGCCGTAATCGAACTTGAGCCCCAGCTTCATGGCCTCTTTCACGCATTCGTAGCAGAGGGAATCTACGGTATCCACTATCTCCTCGTAAAGCTCCTCGTCGTCCGCGGCCAGGTAGCTCAATTCTTCCACGCCCACCATGTTTCTGACGTTTCCGTAGAGTGAACCTAGGTGCAGGTAGATCGGGTGGTCTTCGCCCTTCAGGCGCTCGTACTCCCTTCTGATCCTGTCTTTGTCGACCCTTTCAGGGAAGAACCTGAGTTTGGGCAGGTATTCCTCTTCCCAGGCTTCCCTGCCGGTCATGGTCGTGCCCACGTGGGCGGGGATGGACACCACGCCGGGCTTGATCTTGGTGATAAGGCCCATGCTGTCGCGGTGGATCTCGCTTCCGTCAGGCAGCACCTTTATGGTCTCTGGCTTGAATGTGGGACTCAGAAAGCCGTTAAAGCCTATACCGCCTCCCCAATTGAAGTCAAAACCCAGCATCTGGTTGATCTTATGGTCCGTGGCGTTGCCGTCGCCCCAAGCCTTCGCGTCATCGTGGGTGATATGCCCCTCATTCGCCCATTTTTCCAGCGTTTCGTTCCAGAATCCGAATACGACCAGCGGCATGCGGTCATATTTTTCGTAGTGCATTATAGCGTGGAGCCGCTGAGTATTATTCATATGCTGCCTCCGTTTTTTCTGCTATTATTGTGATTTTAGCACATATTATTTTCTGTTTTGTTAGCCTTAATTTCGTTTTTACTACAAATAAATCTCCAAAAAGTTTAATTCATGTTGCAAAACTATTGCCTTTGATGTATAATGACGTTGATTATGTATGACTATACCTTCTGGCAAGAAAAAAGTGTTCCAAGGAAGTGTGATATGAAAAATCAAAGCCTGTCCGTTAAAATATTGTCTGTTGCCCTGGCTCTGGCGTTTATAATCGCATTGTTCCCCGCCGCGGTCGCCGAGAGTTATGAAGCCGAGGTCAACGTAAGCAGGATGATGGTGCGCTCCGGCCCCACCACCGCGTACGAAGTGATCGGTTACCTTCAAAAGGGGACCCGCGTAACGGTTTTGGCCACCTCCGGCGGCATCGCGAAAATAAGCTATAAAGGCAAGACAGGCTTTTCGCTGTTAAGTCAGCTGAGCCCCGTTTCCGCTTCCACGCCGACTCCCACACCTACACCCGATCCCACTCCAACGGCGACTCCCACGTCCGGGAACGGCAGCGGGTCTTTATCCGGGCTTGGAACTATCACCTCCTCCACCGCAAACGTCTACGCCTCCGCGTCTGCCGATTCCACGGTGCTGATGGTCGCAAAACAGGGCCAGACTTTTACGGTGCTCGCCACCAACGGCACATGGGCGAGGCTTCAGAACGGCAGCGCCATAGGATACGTCAAAATGTCCCAGCTGAATATCCGTGTCGGCGTAACGGCTACGCCCGCGTCGGGCAGCGTGACTCCCACCACCACGCCCGTGCCCGGCCCCACGCCCACCGGACTTGCCTATATCAAACAGGACAACACCAAGATCTATTCTTCTTACAGCACGACTTCCAACGTTATCGCCATACTGAACCAAGGCGCCAACTTCACTATACTGGCCATGAACGACAGCTGGGTCAAGCTGGAAAACGGCAGGAACGTGGGCTTTGTGGAGCGCAAAAACGTCAATATACTGCCCGGCGTCACCGCCACGCCCAAAGCGGGCGCGGCGACTCCCACGCCTACCCCGACGCCCACGCCCACTCCCACCCCCACTCCCGTAAGCTCCGCGACCAACCAGAATATCCCGGCATTCGCCAACTGTTCCGTTCCGCTGTATAAGTCCGCCTCTACCGCTTCCGCCAAGCTGGGCACTCTGGCCATGGGCCAGGAACTCACCGTTTGGGGCTGGAACGGAAACTGGGCCGCCGTCATAGTGTCCGGCACGAAAGGATATACCGCGCTGAGCGCGCTCACCAAGATCAGCGACGTGACTATGCAGCCCTCCATGCGGGCAGAAGCCAAAGTCTCCGCCAGCCGCGTGACTTTCTACAAGTACGCCTCCAGTTCCTCTAAGACAGTGGGCAGCCTGACTGCCGGCGCGGAAGTCACCGTTCTCGCCGCCAACGGCACCTGGGCGCTGGTGGAATACCACGGCAACAGGGGATACTGCACTTCATCCAGCCTTACTGCGATCACCAATCCCACGCTGGATGAGACCGAGAGCATACCCGCGCTGACGAATAAAAAGACTGTGGTGTACGCTTACGCCACCACTGCTTCCAGCACCCTGGCCACCCTTAACCAGGACACTCTCCTGACGCTGCTGGGCCACAACAGCCAGTGGGGCCTGATAGATTACAACGGCCACAGGGGCTACGTGGACATCGGCTCCCTGCTCAGGTACTCCAACGTCACCCTGACTGAAGACGAGCATTACCCCGCCACCGTTACCGTTGCGGGCAGCGTCAAAAAGTATGCCTACGAAACCAGCACCGGAGCGGGCTCCGTATCCGTGGGCATGAAAGTGAATGTGCTCGCGCACACCACATACTGGGCCCTCATAGAGAGGAACGGCCACAAGGGCTATTATCCCGTGACCGGGCTCAAGATCCAGCTGGATGAATTCGTTTCCCCGGTGGTAAGGACCTTTGAAGCTACGGTGATCTGCGCCGCCCCCGCCTACGTGTCCGCTCTTGAAAGCTCCAACAGGCTGGGCACCATACCTATCGCCACGGATGTGACCGTGACCGCCTATACGGACAAATGGGCGCGCATAAGCTATTCGGGCGTCACCGCTTACCTGCTTAAAAACTGCCTGTCTGTGACCGAGTATACCGAACTTAAGAACGGCGTTTCCGCCGCCAACCAGATACTGGCCCTGCAAAGGGCGCTGGAGGAGCTGGGCTACTTCGACGGCCTGCCCGCCGGCAATTACGGCTCGCTCACCACCAACGCGGTGTCGCGTTTCCAGACCCAGATAGGCCTGAGCGCCAGCGGCGTGGCGGACAAGACCACCCAGCGGGTGCTGTATGGCGGCCACGCGCCCCAGAGTCCCATAAAATCCGCCAATCTGGCTAAGGGTTCCGTAGGCAACAACGTGACCAGGCTGCAGACCCGCCTCACCTACAAGGGCTATCTCAGCGCGGGCATAGACGGCGATTTCGGCAATATCACCCAGAGCGCGGTCAAACTGTATCAGAAGGTCGCCGGGCTTGAGGAAACGGGCGTGGCCGATTCTGCCACCCTGTCCAGCCTGTTTTCTTCCTCCGCACCCAAGAACACCGGCGCCGCCGTGAGCGGTTCCGGCAGCAGTTCTTCCGGCGGCAGCGCGTCTACCGGCAATTATTCCAC
>JAFZLE010000343.1 GCA_017551645.1 Clostridia bacterium
AACAAGCGCTGGTTCTCGGGCTTCGGGGCGGTGCTGTTCACCATGACCTTCGCCTGCACCAGCAACCACGCGCTGTTTCTCAGGAACGCGCTTCGGAGCATAGACTACAACACCGTGGAAGCCGCCCGCAATCTGGGCGCCAAGCCTTTCAGGGTGCTGTTCAAGGTCGTGTTCCCCACGCTGCTTCCCACGCTGTTCTCACTTACGGTAATGACCTTCATAACCGGCCTGTGCGCCATGAGCGCGCCCACCCTGTTGGGGTACGATTCCATAAACCCGGAGATCGTGCGCCTGGCGGGCTCGTCGGTGGCGGACGAGGCGTTCCCCCAGGCCCGGGCGGCGCTGCTGAGCGTGATACTGGCCATGTTCACCATACTGCTGCTCACGATACTGTCCTCCTACGAGCGCAAGGGGCACTACCTGAGCGTGAGCAAGACCAAGGCCAAGCTGCAGAAGCAGAAGATAAACAACCCCGCCGCGAACGTGCTGGCGCACATCTACGCCTACGTGCTGTTCATCATATACATGATCCCCGTGGTCATGATAGTGGTGTTCTCCTTCCAGAACTATCCCGCCATCCGCTCCAAGGCGCTGAACATCAAGGAGTGGACGCTGATAAACTACTTTGGCAAGCAGGATTACTCCTACCTGACCTCCGCGGGCAAGTACCGCACCAGGGTGGGCTCCATAAGCGGCGTGTTCTCAAACGCCGACACCCTGGGCGGCATAAGGCTGAGCTTTATATTGAGCGCCATCGCCGCCGCGCTGGCGTGCGTGATAGTGGTGGTTGTGGTCAACTACATATTCAAGCACAAGGGCAAGAAACGCTCCGTGTTCCTGGAATACTGCATGCTGCTGCCCTGGCTGCTGCCCACGGTGCTCATCTGCTACAGCTACCGCACCTTCTACAACAGCTCCAACTGGTTCACCATAGGCGTGGCGGGCAACACGCTGCTGGACGTGAACTTCAATTTGTACTATAAGGAAAACGTGCGCTTTTTGATCATAATGGCGTACACGGTGGTCAAGCTGCCGTTTGCCATACGTATGATAAAGGCGGCGTTCTACGCGATAGACACCGAGCTTGAGGACGCGGCCAGGAACCTGGGCGCGAGCCCCCTGGTGACGTTCCTGAAAGTCAAGCTGCCCATAGTGCTGCCCAGCGTGCTTGCGGTGTTCGCGCTCAACTTTAACGCCCTGTTCACCGAGTATGACATGAGCGCCACCTTCGCTTCCTCCTACGGGCGCAGCTACGCCATGGTCATACAGAACATGACCTTCGAGGAAGGCCGCGAAGGCTACAACATAAACGCCTCCGGCCGCAGGAACGCGTCCACCGTGTTCATAATGCTGGTGAGCGGGCTGATACTGTACCTGGTGTACGGCGTGGGCGCCCGGGACCTGGGCGACCGGCTGGCCATACGGGAAAAGCGCCGCGCCCGCGTGAACAAACTGCTCCACCCCTTCAGGGGCAAGGGCAAGACCGAGCAGCAGGCGGCGTAAGCAAAGCAGATTCGCCCGGGGCGGAAAACCGTTCCGGGCGTTTTTTGCGCGGAAGGGAAGGCAAACCGGCGAAAAGCCGCGGGTTTCCGTCTTTACAAACCGCGCTGAATGTTGTATAATACCTTCCAAAGCGTCAAGCGAGGTTTGTGTTATGAAGACTTACACCGTAAAAGAGCTATACGCGCTTTCTCCCGCCGAAAAGCTGCCCGCCAGAGTGCGGGGCTGGGTGCGCACCTGCCGCCAGAGCAAGAACGTGGCGTTCATAGAGCTGAACGACGGCAGCTTTTTCACCTCCCTGCAGAGAGTGGTGGAAGCGGACAAGCTGGAGGACTACGCCGACATAATGCGCCGCGTCACCGTGGGCGCCAGCCTGGAGTGCGCGGGCGAGATCATCCCCACGCCCGAAAACAAGCAGCCCTTCGAGCTGAACGCGGACGCGCTGACCGTGCTGGGCGACAGCCCCGCGGACTATCCCCTGCAGAAGAAGTTCCACTCCGTGGAATACCTGCGCACCATCGCCCACCTGCGGCCCCGGGCCAACCTGTTCCAGGCCGTGTTCCGCATCAGGAGCGTGGCGGCCCAGGCGATCCACCGCTTCTTCCACGACAAGGGCTTCGTTTACGTGAACACGCCGCTGATCACCGGTTCCGACGCGGAAGGCGCGGGCGCGATGTTCCGGGTGACCACCCTGGACGCGGGCGACCCGCCCCGGCTCCCCGACGGCAGCGTGGACTTTGACAAGGACTTTTTCGGCAAGCCCGTGCTTTTGACCGTGTCCGGCCAG
Organism: Clostridia bacterium; assembly: GCA_017551645.1. Taxonomy (GTDB): domain Bacteria; phylum Bacillota; class Clostridia; order Christensenellales; family Aristaeellaceae; genus RUG14130. The sequence goes on from JAFZLE010000343.1 coordinate 2,288, forward strand.
TTGAACGGCGAGGTGTTCGCCACGGCCTTCAGCAACATATACACCTTTGGCCCCACCTTCCGCGCGGAGGAGAGCTACACCGCCCGCCACGCCGCCGAGTTCTGGATGATAGAGCCGGAGATGGCGTTCTGCGACCTGAACGGGGACATGGACGTACAGGAGGAGATGATCAAGTACATCATTTCCGCCGTGCTCACCGAGTGCCCCAGGGAGATGGCGTTCCTGAACGAAAGGGTGGACAAGGGCCTGATCGAGCGCCTCACCCTGGTCAAGGACGCTTCCTTCGCCCGGGTCAGCTACACCGAGGCCATCAGGCTGCTGGAGGAAAGCGGCAGGGAATTCGAGTACAAGCCCTTCTGGGGCTGCGACATGCAGACGGAGCACGAAAGGTTCCTGACCGAGCAGGTATTCCAAAAGCCCGTGTTCGTGACGGACTACCCCAAGGAGATCAAGGCGTTCTACATGCGCCGCAACGAGGACGGCAAGACCGTGGCGGCGGCGGACCTGCTGGTGCCCGGCATAGGCGAACTGTGCGGCGGCAGCCAGAGGGAAGAAAGGCTGGACGTGCTCACGGGCATAATAGACGAACTGGGCATGAAGCCGGAGGACTACTGGTGGTACCTGGAGCTCAGGAAGTACGGCAGCGTGGTGCATTCCGGCTTCGGCATGGGCTTTGAGCGCATGATAATGTACCTGACCGGCGTAGGCAACATCCGCGACGTGCTGCCCTTCCCGAGAACGACCAGAAGCTGCGAATTCTAAACACCGCAAAAGGGCGCGCCCCGTCATCGCGGGGAGCAAAGCGACGCGGCGATCCGCACCCCGTGCGTGCCAATAGGACCGGATTGCCGCGCCTCCTGCGGAGGCTCGCAATGACGTCTCCACCTTCAGGGAAGGCTTCGTCCCCCCGTTTCTCTAACCACTGACCACCAATCACTGACCACTATTACGCGCCAGCTTCTAAAAGCTAACAGCTAAAAGCTGACAGTTTACAACGTCATCTTCCCCCGCCTCCCGGGGGTCGACCATAACGGACAGTTCGAGATCCATCCTGTCCTTAAACAAAACTAGGAAAAAGGAGATGGGTCTGCAAAACGCAGGCCCGTATTTTACCCCATGAAGAAAAACATTTCCG
>JAFZLE010000344.1 GCA_017551645.1 Clostridia bacterium
ACCAGCAGATCGGTCTTGCCGGCGTAACGCGGAACGGTCACCCGGCTGCCCGACACAGCGCATCGGGATTCGTAAACGACACGCCCGTACGCAGATGCCGGGTCGTCTGTTCCGCATACCAACGGCACACGCACCCGTACGAGCACGTTCTGGCCTTCAGACGCGCCTTCAAAGCTGATCACTATTCTTTCACGGTAAGCTCTTATCTCTGTCGTTTTCATAAGTATCACAGACCCTCCCGCTTATTGCCCCGCGCCGCGCAGGACGAACGGACAAACATCCTTCGGGACTATAATATCATTTTTCTCTGACAGCCGCAACCTTAAAAACAGAATAAACCCGTACACACGAGTATCATCACGCGTTTTGCGGAGATGATTATGGACAACCCCGCCGTATTGTGTTACAATGCAAAAGAACGGCAGGTGTGAATCATGTATCAGACTATTCCGGATAAAGACAGGCAAAGGCTGAGGGCGCTCGCAGGAAAGCAGCTTGAGTACGCTGCCGACGCGAAAAACGCCGATATACTCAAAAAATGGCAGGCACTGGCCGAAGGGCGCCGCGAAACGCCCACGGTAAGGCTGCTGTTTTCCAATTTCAGGGACGAGGTCATTTATTCACGGCTCGAGTGCGAGTCTGAGCCCGCCCGCGCGATAGAGACCAAACTGCTGGATACCATGGTCGGGCGCGAGCTGTTTGACGACGACACGCCCATCTCACCCACTTACGACCTGAGCCGCACCGTACGCTTCAGGCTGTTCGGTGTCCAGCCCAAACTCACGCGTTCGGCTACGGGCAAGGGCTTCCATATCGAGCCGGTCATAGACGACCTCGAGGCACAGTTGGACGAGCTGCGCGGCGGAAGTTTTGAAGTGGATGAAGAAGATACCGATCTTCGGATCAGGCAGGCTGCCGATATATTCGGCGACATACTGCCGCCCAGGCTCGTGCTCCCGAGCCTTACCGGCGCAATAACCAATCCTCTGGTCCACCTTATGGGCATGGAGAATTACTACGTCTCGATGTACGACTGCCCCGACGCGCTCCACGAGGTGATGGACATGGCGACGTCGCTGTACGAGAAGTATTACGACTATCTCGAAGCACACGGCCTTCTGCTGCCCACCCACGCCATAAGCCCCGTCGCCCAGGAAAGCTTCGCTTTCAACTCCGAGCTTCCCAGTGACAGAGCCGTACGCACCACTGACGTTTGGGGCTTTCTGGAATCTCAGGAGACCACCGCGGTCGCTCCCAAGACTTTCGGGGAGTTCGTTTTCCCCTACCAGGACCGGTTGGTCAGGCGGTTTGGACTGCTGTCATACGGCTGCTGCGAAAGGGTGGACGCCATCTGGCCGGATTATCTGTCCAAATGGAAAAACCTGCGCAAGCTCTCGGTCTCCCCGTTCAACAACGAGGCGGAGGTCGGCGAATACCTGCGCGGCAGCAACGTGGTGTATTATTCCAAGCCCCGCGCGGAGTACGTCACCGAGCCCGGCCCCATGGACGAGGATGCCCTCAGGCGCTACTTCAAAGGGGTGTTCGAATCCGCGAGCGGATGCCTGCTGGAAGTCGCCCAAAGGGAGGTCGGCACGATATTCGGGGACTTCGAACGCGGCCGCAGGTATGTGGAGCTCACCCGCGAATGCATAGACGAATACTGGAAGCCCTGACTCCCTCCTTCAAAGCGTCCCTGTAACATAATATACTGAATCACCCGCCGGGATCCCGAATCCGAAAACGTGAGCGTCCTTAACATGATGCGCCGGAACATGCAGAATGACAGAATGAACTTTATCTTGCCCGTGGTCGCAGAAAATGTGTTTACCGCGGGCGTGAGTTTGTTTTATTCCGCGGTCACGGGCGCCATAAGCCCCGGCGCTCTGGCGGCTTCCTCCGTAGCCAACCAGGCGATGAACCTTATATTCGCGGCTTTCGCCATGCTAAGCACGGGCTCGGCGGTGATCGTCGCGCGGTACACGGGGCGCGGCGACAACGCAAAGGCGTCCCGTACCGCGGAAGCGACCATTTTCATGGCGCTGTTTTCCGGCGTACTGTTCACCTTACTGCTGCTGGCCACTTCTTCCCCCGTAATGAAACTGCTCATGCCCAACGCGGAGTCCGATTTTTTCAAAGAGGGCATGAAATACTACCGCCTCATACTGCTCAGTGTGCCTCCGGTCATCATATCCAACTCCGCCGCGAGCATGCTGAGGGCCGCGGGCAATTCACGGCAGGTGCTGTTCAGCAACATACTCACAAACGCCGTGCTTTTGTTCTGCGTATGGCTGTTCACCTCCGTATTGAGCCTTGACATAAGCGGCGCGGCGCTGGCTACGGTCATCGCCCGCTACGTCAGCGCGGCCTTCCTTCTGCACGCGGTCATAAAGAATCAGCGGGGATTCTGCGTAAACAAGGCACGCATCTTCAAGCCCGAGCTGGGCGAGGTCAAGCATATATTCCGCGTGGGTTTCCCCGAGATAATAGGCTCCATGAGCGTGCAGCTGGCTTACGTAATAGTCAATTCGATACTGGTCAGCATAGGCAGAAACGAAGCCAGCGTCGTCAGCGTGCTGAACTCGGTGCTGATACTGACCGGCATCACCCAGGGCATAGGCTCCGTTGCCGCTACCACCCTCGTGGGGCATAAAGCCGGCGCCGGAGACATAGCCGGAGCGCGACGTACGGGCCTAAGGATACTGCTGGTATGCGAGGCGGTGTCCATGGCGCTGTGTGTGCCGGCCGTGGCGTTTTCGAATTTCAGCGCGTCGCTGTTCGCGGAAACTCCCAGGATAATAGAAGACTCCGCCGCTTTCATGTGGATACTGTTCCCTTACTGCATAGTGGCGGTAGGCGTCAACGTGTGCGAGCCTACGGCGCGAGTGGGCGGCGAGATCAGGTTCACCATGGCTGTAATACTGATCTGTGTCTGGCTGATAAGGCTGCCCCTCACCTATCTGCTTGCGGTCAGGCTGGGCATGGGATATAAGGGCATCTACGCCGCCAACATTCTTTCGCTGAGCGTCAGGTTTACGCTGAGCCTTCTCAAGATCACCGGCAGGCACTGGGGCGTCAACGAGATCTGAGCGCTTGCATCTTAGGGAACACGCACGCCGCGCCATTCGTCAAATACCGTGACTTGATCAGGCAAATGGAGGCAACAAACATGATAGCAAGAAAACTGATGGCACTGCTGCTCGCAGCCATGATGCTGTGCGCAGCCGCTTCGGCCGAGGAAAACACCGGTGCAAAGCCCGTGCTCCAGCCGACGATGATCCCCGAAAACACTTTCGTCGATCTGGACCTCGACGGCGACGGCGTGACAGAAAAGGTCTACTGGAAGGACATGCCCGTAGACGAGTACAGCGTGCGGTGCGTAGTCATAGTGGCGACTTCGTCCGGAAGCATGCTGACCTTTGAGCCGGAGTATGAGTATACTACCTGCGCATACGCGGCGGACCTGGACGGGGACGGCCGCGCTGAGTTCCTTATCAGCGGCGACCAGGCTTCCAGCGACTATATAACATACTGCCTGCACCTGTTCAACGGCAGGATAGAGCCCGCGATGTTCGCGGACTGTTCCCGCGTCAACTACAACCGGGGTTATGACAAGCACGGCTACGGCGAGATATCGGCCATAGAAGGCAACACGCTGACGCTGTCCGGGAGCCAGGACATACTCGGCACCTGGTTCGGCAAAAGAGCGTTCACGCTGGCTGACACCGGCGTGTTTGAGTTCGCGGATGACGGGAAATGGGTGCGCGAAGAGATAGAAATGGACAGCGAGCTGTGGGAGTACCTGGGTCTGGTCACGATCGTGAAAGTGCGCTACACAGCGCCGGACGGCTCGGCTGCCGAGCTTCCCGCGGGCACGCGGCTGATGGTCACCGCGTCGGACAAACAGACCGCGGATTTCGTGACGGACAAAGGCATCCGCGGCACCCTTGAGATCTCTCCGGACGACTTGTCCGGCTGGGGCTTCTATGTGGACTGGAAGCCCGAATCACAGGTATTCGCGTATGTCCCCTACGCGGACTGAGCCAAAGGCAGAGCATAAGCCCGCAAACGCTTTATAAACTCAACACTCCGAACTATTGGCCAAAACGAAAGCCCCTTAAAGGTCAGGATGTCAAGACCGGAACTGTCACAACAGCTCCGGTCTTTGTGTCGGGCACCGTTGACAAATCCCGCGGCTTATGGTAGAACAGTAACCGGACACGATATTTAGACAGTGACGGGATGCAAAAGCCATCCGGGAGGAACGGAATGATAGTGTTCAGAAGCGC
>JAFZLE010000345.1 GCA_017551645.1 Clostridia bacterium
CCCAATTTCACTTACGGCGAGCGTTTCGTGGATCACACCGCGCCGCGTGAAGCGTATCCCGATATACGCAGGAATCTCGCGCGGGAAAAAGAAGTCATAAGCGCGCTAGACGGCATATTCGATCCTCCCGCAGACAGATACAGCCCGTACAGCATCTCTGACGATGACAGGATGTACGAGCTGCTCAAAGACGGCGGCGCGGTACTTGAGCCCTACGGCGAAGTCTTTGTGAGTGACAGGCTCAGGAAAGTGCTGAACCCCAAAGCTCCCAGACCGATAGTAAGGGCGGGCGTAAGGGGAGGTATGCTGGACCTTAACCTGGAATGCGATGAATTTCCCTTGGAAGAACTGGAAAAACTGCTGAAGAGCGTGAGGGAGAAGCGCAAATACTACCGTCTTAAAGACGGCGGCTTTATAAGCCTTGAGGACGGCAGGTACAGCACCCTCGCCAATACTTTCGACAGCCTTGACATAAGCGCAGATACTCTAAAAAACGGCAAGCTCGTGCCGCTGTATAAGGCGCTGTTCCTGGACGAGGCGCTGAAAAAAGAGACCGACGCGCAGCTCAGCAAAGACGAGGAGTACAAACGGCTCGCGCGCGATTTCAGGGCTTATGAGGACGGCGATTTCGACATACCGGATCCACTTGACGGCGTGCTGAGAGAATACCAGAAGACCGGATACATGTGGCTGCGCACGCTGGACAAGTACTCTTTCGGCGGCATACTCGCGGACGACATGGGGCTTGGCAAAACGCTGCAGGTGCTCGCGTACATACTGTCCCTGAAAAGGGAAGGGAACAGGGGCACGTTTCTCATCTGCTGCCCCGCGTCTGTCACCATATCGTGGCTGTCGGAAGCTGACAAATGGACGCCTGAGCTCAAATGCGTGCGCCTGGGAGGCACGCAGGCACAAAGAGACAGCGTCATAAGGAATTACAGGGACTATGATATAATTGTGTCCTCATACGACCTTATAAGAAACGATATAGAGGCGCATCAGAAAAACGTTTACCGTACGGTGGTGCTGGATGAAGCCCAGTATATCAAGAACCGGGAGACTAAGCTGTTCAAGGCGGTCAGGAAACTGAACGCCGTTACCAGGATAGCGTTAAGCGGCACGCCCATAGAGAACCGTCTGAGCGAACTGCACTCCATTTTCGATTTCCTCATGCCAGGATATCTGGGCAGTTACTCCTCGTTCAGGGAGCGTTTTGAAACGCCCATAACAGAGCGTCAGGACGAGGCTAAAAAGCGGGCGCTCTCAAGGCTGGTGTCCCCGTTCGTATTAAGGCGCATGAAAAAAGACGTGCTGAACGAACTGCCGCCCAAGACCGAAACGAACTGCTATATAGAGATGGGGGAAAGGCAGAGGGAACTTTACGCCGCTTACGCGCATCAGACAAGGCAGATAATGGAAAGCGCGGCGCCCAAGGACAAACTGCAGATACTTGCCATGCTTACCAGGCTCAGGCAGATCTGCTGCGATCCTGCCCTGTGCTTCGAGGGATACGAGGACAACTCGTGCAAAAAGGACGAATGCGTAAGGATGGTACAGGAGCTTATACCAAACGGCCACAGAGTGCTGATATTCTCCCAGTTCACCACGATGCTGGCAAGGATACAGCCGGCGCTTGAAGAAGCGGGGATCAGCTGCTTTACACTGAAGGGCGACACGCCCTTGGACGAGAGGAGCAGCCTGGTCAACGCCTTCAATTCCGGACGGGGAGACGTGTTCCTGATATCGCTTAAAGCGGGCGGCACCGGGCTCAACCTTACCGGAGCGGACACGGTCATACATTTTGACCCCTGGTGGAACATATCCGCCCAGAATCAGGCTACGGACCGCTGTTACCGGATAGGACAGGAAAAAGCCGTGCAGGTGTACAAGCTGATCGCCTCAGACACGATAGAGGAAAACATAGTCAAACTGCAGTACAAAAAGCTGGAACTGGCCGGAGTGGTGAACGAGAACGCCGACGGTGGCATAATGAACATGAGCAGCGAGGAACTGCTGGAGCTGTTGAAATGACCAGGAAAAAAGCGAAAGGTAATAATATAGTTTTATTAATACTGTTAGGAGCGGCGATACTGCTGGCGGCGCTGTTGCCCGCGCTTGTTTCGGGTGAACGTACCGTGGGAGCTCAGGTACTGTTCACGCCTGCGCCGACGACTGCTCCGGACATCTCAGCTGCGCCCGCGGTAACTCCCGAACCCACGCCGACACCCATACCTGCGCCTACGGAGTATCTGCTTTACAGCAAGAAAAACATAAAGGAGACCATCGAGGCGGTGGCGCTTATACAGGCGCGGCTAAAGCAGCTGGGTTATTACGCGGGCGAAGTGGACGGCATGTACGGAGACAGCACGTTTGAGGCTATCGTGAACTTCCAGCGCCTGAACCAGCTTACGATAGACGGCATGGCCGGTGAAACGACGCAGCGAACGCTGTTTGAGGACGAGAATGTGCTGGACGCGGCAGGAAGGGTCTACGTGCCGTTTGTGGAGCCGGCCCCCACGCCGGCGCCAACCGCCGCCCCGACCCCGATGGCGCTGAGCATGACGGATTTTTCCATAGGGAGCGAAACGGATCCCCGCCTGCATGGGGGCACAAGGTATAAAGACAGTTCCATAAACGCCGAGATAAGCATTCTGGACGAAACGATCACCGCCACAGTGGAAACAGTAGATCCCAGCCAGTTAAGAAGCGCTCTGGCGGGCAGCCTGAGCCGCCCGGCAAGGGCAGAGCTTGATGTGCTGGGCAAGAAAGTGAACGCGGTGCTGGCTTTTGCGGGCACGAGCTACGAAAACGGTGGCATAGAAGCTAGGCAGGGCATGCTCCTGTCAAACAGCCGCTCGGGGAGACCCCTGGTAATAATAGACGAAAACGGGGTCATGAGCGTGTTTGACGCCACTTACGCCGTCAGGGCGCTGGACAATATGCAGGGGCATATTTACCAGGCTATGAGCGTGGATACGGCGCTGATAATAAACGGAGTGAGCCAGCCCAGGCTCAGCCAAAAAACAGACGGAAGAATAACTGCTTTGGGCCAGACCAGAAAGGGTGTGTATATAATAATCAACGGCTGCGAGAGCCATCAGGTAATGAGTGAGAAGATGGAAAGACTGGGTGCGGACAACGCTGTGATAGTATCAAAAGGCGGACTATACACGGGGTTTGGCTACCTGACCGGGTTCACGTACAAGTCCGAACAGGTGAGCAATATAATATACTTCGCGGCACTCTCATATCCGGGTGATACACAATGAACGGTATGCTTTCGTCCGAGCTGTTTAGTGGGATAGTACTCAGGGACCTGCTCAAGCTGGTACTGCTGTGTGCGTACGCCGTCTGCCTGCTGTTTGGCGTAAAGAAAGGCTCAAAAAGGCAAACAAGGATTGTGGTCATACTGTGTGCCGCCTGCGCGGGAATGGGCGCAATGCATACGCTCGCGCGCCTTACCGCACCGGGCGGGGCGTTCGACCGCAGGCTTGATTACCCCTGCGCTGCGCTTTTGGGGTTCTGGGCGGGGGCGTATATCGGAGCCGGTCGCAAAACAGAGCGATACGCGAAATTCGCCCGCAGGCGCCTGACTGCGCACCTGCTGTTTGGCATGTTTTACATACTGCTGTGCGATATACAGGGCAAAACCGGGAACGGCATATTTTCACGTACGGACGAAATGGGGCTGAGCAGGCACATGCCCGCGCTGTCCGCAGGGATAACGCTTGCACTGCTAGTAATCACAATAGAGGTGCTGAAAGCTGTTTTGAGCGAGCGGTTCACGCCCAAACCGGTATGCTGCTTTGGCATGTTTCTGGGTGTGTTCCTGCCTTTTTATGCGCTTGCGGACAGTTTTCAGGCAAGAGTGTTCGGCGTGAGCCTGGATGCGCTCGCAGGGTGGCTGTGCATGGTGTTCCTGCTGCTCGTATACATAAGGATAAAACTTCGGGAGAGCGAATTGCCTTTGCGGCTCAAAGCCGCTGCCGCTCTGCTCAGCCTGGTGCCGGCGGTGATCATGCTGCTCGCCATGGCGATCGGCAATTTCTGGCTTGCCCTGCTTATGGGAGCGCTGTGCCAGGCAGCGGTGATGTCTCCATTATTCCCGTTTTTCAGGCGCCCCGTGCGGGTGAACAGCAGATCAAAAAGAAAGTATTCATAAACGAGGTAGAACAGTATGGGAGCGGAAACCAGAGAAGACATCATAAACTTTACGGAAGCGGACAGATACGTGGCTCCCAAAGAGCCGGAGGTGCTCAAAAAGCTGGAATGGTTCAAGGATCAGAAACTGGCTTTCATGGTGCACTGGGGAACTTACAGCCAGCTGGGTATGTGCGAAAGCTGGCCGATCTCCGACGGCGATGCCTATTGGTCCAGACGGGATTATCAGTGGGAGAAGGACAGCGAAAAATTCAGGCAGCAGTACTTCGACATGAACAAGACCTTCAATCCCATAAGGTTCGATCCCGGGGAGTGGGCGGAGTTCGCGTCCGAGGCGGGCTTCAGGTATTTTATA
>JAFZLE010000346.1 GCA_017551645.1 Clostridia bacterium
CCGAAGTGGTATACATAACCGTTGCAGCTGGTGAGCACGCCGTGGTAGAACAGCAGCCAGCCTTCGTCCGTCTTGATCGGGATCGGGCCCGCGCCCACCTTGGTGGACTGCCAGGAGCCACGGGTGCCCATCACGTGGCGGTGTTTGCCCCAGTAGCACAGGTCGGGCGACTCAGAGTAGAAGATGTCGCCGAAGGGAGTGTGCCCGTTGTCGGAGGGGCGGGACAGCATGGCGTAATTGCCACCTATCTTTTCCGGGAACATCACGCCGTTGCGGTTAAAGGGCAAAAACGCGTTTTCCAGCTGGTAGTAGGTCCTGAAGTCCTCTGTCTTTGCCACGCCGATGGTGGGCCCGTGGTAGCAGTTGCACCAGGTGACGATGTACTCGCCCTCTATCTGGCAGCAGCGGGGATCGTAGCCGTATATGAACGGGCCTACTTCCTTCGCCCGCTCGTTGAGCAGCACCCAGGGCTCATGGTCGATGTTCCAGTTGAAGCCGTCCTTGGAAAAGGCGGAATGGATGCGCATTTCCCTGCGCTTGTCGTCCACGCGGAACACACCCGCGAACTCGCCCTTGTAGGGCACCACGGCGGAATTGAATATGGAGTTGGAGCAGGGGATGGCGTTTCTTTGTACTATGGGGTTTTGGGAATATCTCCACAGCACGTCGCCGCAGCCCTGGGGCTTGTCCTGCCAGGGGATGTTGGGAAGGGAAGCGCCTATGATCTTTGCCATAACTGTTCCTCCGATTTTTTATATTTATCCTAATAGCTTGGCGATGAAACCGTCCAGCCAGTCGCCCTCGAACATCTCTATCATGCCCTTGTCGCAGGCGGCGGCCAGTTTGGGATTGATGGGCAGCGCGGCGGTGTTGTCGGTGCCCGCCGCCTTCGCGGCCTCTTCCAGGCGGCTCTCGCCGTAGGGGTACAGCTTTTTGCCGCAGTCCGGGCAGGTGATGTAGCTCATGTTCTCCACCACGCCCAGTATGGGCACGTTCATCATTTCCGCCATGTTCACGGCCTTCTGCACCACCATGCCCACCAGCTCCTGGGGAGAGGTGACCACCACTATGCCGTCCACGGGCAGGCTCTGGAACACGGTCAGGGGCACGTCGCCCGTGCCGGGAGGCATGTCTATGAACATGATGTCGTTGTCACCCCACACCACGTCCGTCCAGAACTGCTTGAGCGTGCCCGCGATAACGGGGCCGCGCCAGATGACCGGATCGGTCTCGTTTTCAAGCAGCAGGTTGACGCTCATGACGCGTATGCCGGTGGCGGTGACGGCGGGGTACAAAGACTCCTCGTCGCTGTCCGCGCTCTTGGCGAACTTGAACATTTTGGGAATGGACGGGCCGGTGACGTCCGCGTCCAGTATGGCGGTCTTATAGTCCATGCGCCGGGCCAGAGTGGCCAGCAGGCCGGTCACCAGGCTCTTGCCTACGCCGCCTTTGCCGCTTACCACGGCGATGACCTTTTTTACGGAAGAGCCGTCCTTCAGCAGTTCCTTGGGTATGCCGCCCTCGCGGGAGGAGCAGTTCGCTCCGCAGGTAGAGCAGTCGTGGGTGCAGTTTTGTTCAGACATGATAAGCCTCCTTGGCTGTGTAATAACGTTTTTATGTGAAACAGGGTCATTCCCCTATCAGCACTTCCCCGAAAAACACGTGCTGGTTGTTTTCGTACACTTCCACGGCGTAGTCGGTCTCCCCGTCCCCGTCGTCTTCCTCGTATATCTCAAACACGGTGACGCTGCCGTCCCCCATCTGGCCCCAGTCGTTGGACCCGCAGCACAGCAGACCTCCGTCCCGGGTCAGCGCCAGCCAGAACGCGTCGCCGAAGGCGATGTCTTCCACGCCCTGCAAAAGGCTTATGGGGGTCTTGCCGTAACTTATCAGCGTATCGTCCGCCACCGAGGCGGCAAAAGCGCCGTTTTCGTCAAAGCCGGTAAAGTAGCTGTACAGCGTGCCCCACACACAGAACCCGCCGTCTTTCGTCACCGCGCCTCCCGCGGTAGGCCCGCAGGCAGCCGTAATGACATTTTCCGTTCCGTTGGGGGTGGGTACGGTTATCCACTCCCCGGTATCCAGCCCCAGCCGGCCCTCTTCCCCGCTGGCGCCGAACACCAGCAGGCGGCCGTCTTCCGAAAGCACCATGCCCGTCTGCCCGCCCGCGTACACGCTTTTGGCGCCGTCAAGCAGTTTCAAGGGCGTTTCACTGCCCGAAGGCAGATATTCGTTATTGCCTGTGAACCAGGCTTCGCCCGAATCGGTCAGGTACAGCGCGAAGTCCGCCCCGCAGGCAATCTTCACGCAAGCGCCCAGCTCGAACCATTTGCCGGAGATAAAGTACCTGCCCTGCCCGGCCCTGTCTATGAGCGCAAGGCTCTCCTCGCAGGCGGATATGCGGGCGATGTTTTCCGCCAGCACGCACATTCCGCCGGCGCGCCCCGCGGCGCCGTCAGTAAGCCCTGCGGGTATGTTCCCCCATATCAGCGCGCGGCCCTGCGTGTCCAGGCATAAAGAAAACTGCCGTCCGCAGGCTACGCTTACGGCATTTTCCATAAGCTTTACGGGTACGGCGACCGCCGTGTCATAAGAGGCGGGGTCGCTTTCCCCCATGTGGTTGGAGCCCCAGGCCCAAAGGCTGTTTCCGTCTGTGAACAGCGCGTGGGAGCCCCAGGCGGCAAGCGTGCCCTCGGCAAAAGCCGTCAGGCACAGCAGGCAGATAAGCAGCGCAGACAGTTTTTTCATCTGGCCCTTACGATCTCGATCAGCACGTCCACCATTTTTTCCATATCGGTGACGCAGGCGCACTCCAGCCTGCCGTGGGCGTTTATGCCGCCGGTGGACAGGTTGGGGCAGGGCAGGCCCCTGAAGGACAGCCGCGCGCCGTCGGTGCCCCCGCGGATGGGCCGGGACACGGGCTCCACGCCCACGAGCCTGAAGGCGGCTTCCGCCCGGGCCATGATGCCGGGTTGATCCCTGAGGACCTCTATCATGTTGCGGTAGCTTTCGCGTATCTCCACCTTGCACACGTCCCCGCCGTACTTGTAGTTGATGATATCGGCGGTCCTGCGCAGGTATTCTTCCTTCCAGGCGAGCTTGCCGGCGTCATGGTCCCTGAGTATATAGACCAGCGTGCAGTTTTCCGCGCTGCCCTTCATGCCCACCAAGTGGAAGAAACCTTCCCGCCCCTCGGTGTGCTCGGGAGTCTCGTGCTCGGGTATCAGGGAAGCGAAATCAACCGCCATGCGGCAGGCGTTCTTCATGCGGTCTTTCGCGCTGCCGGGATGGATGGCGAAACCGGTAAACGTGATCTTCGCGGAGGAAGCGTTAAAGTTCTCGTTTTCTATCTCGCCCAGTTCGCCCCCGTCCACGGTGTAGGCGAACTCGGCGCCGAAGCGCTCAAGGTCCAGGTCTTCCGCGCCGCCGCCCACTTCCTCGTCGGGAGTGAAGCAGATCTCCACTTCGCCGTGCTTTATCGTGGGGTCGTTAAGCAGGCGGATACCCGCGGCCATTATCTCCGCCACGCCCGCCTTGTCGTCCGCGCCAAGGATGGTGGTGCCGTCGGTCGTGATCACGGTCTTGCCAACCCACTTCTTCATGGCCGGGAACACTTCTGGATCCAGTTTCACGCCGTTGCCTATGTCCAGCACGCCGCCGCCGTAATTCTCGAATATCTTCTCGTTCATGGGCGCGCAGGGCTCGTTGTCCACCACGTCCAGGTGCGCGATCAGCCCTATGTTGGGCTGGCCTTCGCAGTTGGCGGGTACGCGGGCGTACACGTAGGCATGGCCGTCGTGATACACGTCCTTAAAGCCGTAGGAGACCAGGTCCTTTTCCAGCACCTTCGCCAGTTCCACCTGTGCGGGTGTGGTGGGCTTGCTCTCCCCTACCTCACCGGAAGCGGAGGGAATGTGTATGTATTTCCTGAACAGCTCCAGTACCTGCGGCATGGCTTCCTCCCTTTCCGTGCCTTAATAGCCCCTCTGCTGGAACAGGCACCTCATCTTCTCGTGGCTCTCGCCCGTAAGGTAGTCCACGTCGTCGGTGAGCCAGTCCATTATCTCCAGCTGCCTGGTCTCCCAGGCGTCGCTGGCCGCCTGCTCCTCTGCGGTGGGCGGAGTATCCAGTTCCCTGACTATCTCGCAGTAGCCGAAAATGTATTTGTTTTCGGCGCAGCGGATGGTGAAATTGCTCTCCTTGCCGAAGGTATCCCCGCCCCGGGCGTTTATGAGCGCCTCGTGCCGGCGGAAATACTCGTCCGCGCAGCCGTCCTTAAGCACGGTAGCGAACACGCGGCGGCGGATAAGGCTCTTGTCCTGCCTCTCCTCACCTATGTCGTGATACATGAGGCGGGTATCCTCCGGATAAGCGACCACGTCCAGATACAGGCCGATCTCCCGGGCAAAGGCGTCCATTACGTCCTTAAGCCCCTTTTCGCCTTCGCTCTGGGCGTAAAAGTACACCCTGTCCTCCACGGTCCACACGGAACAGTTGGAAAGCCCCAGTTCCTCGCACTTTTCGTCGATGTACGGGGCCGCCGCCCAGATCACGTTCTCGAACGTCTTTTTCTGTTCGGGCTTTATCTTCAAAAACGCGCTTTCACGCTTCATAACAGCCTACTTTCTGCGGCTCGCTCCGCCGCCGCTGGAACGTCCGCCGCCACCTTTAGCTCCTCCGAAGGAGGAAGGGCGGGAAGATGAACTTCTTGAAGAAGACGAGGAGGAGGAAGAAGGCCTGGGAGTATAGGAACGGGAAGACGAGCTCCTGGAAGAGGACGGGGAGGACATGCCCCTGCTCAGGCTGTTAAGGAATCCCCCCAGGACTCCCGCGCCCGAGGAAGTCCTGCCGTGGGACTGGTTGGGGGTGTGGTAGTACCCGGTCCTGAACGTGGTGGGACGGCGGGGCAGCTGGGGCGCCACCACCACCGGGGGCACCGGCGGCACGGGGGGCGTCACGGGAGTGACCACTCTGGGCGTCACGGTAGTTCCCCGCTTCTTCTTGCGGATGCTGGAAACAATTATCACGATCACGACGATGATCAGTATGATCCAGAACCAGTTTATGCCGCCGCCCTCTTTCTTGGCGGTCTTCTGAGCGGTAAAGCCGCTGTCCTGGCCGCCCAGCAAGCCCTGCTTCTCTATGGCGTCATAGTTAAGATACGCCAGGTTCAGCCCGTAATAGTCCCTCACATGCTCGAACAGCACCCGAAAGATCTTCCGTGCGCCGTCGGAATACTTGCCCTTGGCGAAGTCGGGTTCAAGATATTCCTCCATGTAATCGCCCAACTCACCTGGGTCAGCTATAGCGTTGGTACCGCTGCCCTGAGCAATAGTATAATCTCCATCATCTGGATTCCTGGCTATGACCATCAAAAGCAGGAAGCCGTTGTCCTTCTTTTTATCGCCCACGCCCCAGGAATTAAACAGCTTGAGAGCGTAATCTTCAACGGTCAAGCTGCCGATGGAACGCACGGTGGCCATGACTATCTGGCTGCCGGTGGCATTTTCAAGGTTTTTGTTGTTAAAGTATATCTCCGCCTTGGCCTCGTACTCCAGCACGTTCGCCGCGTCGTTATAGTAATAATCATCGCTCTCTTTCAGCAGCGACGACGCAAACGCCCAAGAACACATGATGAGCGCCAGTACGATAAATAAGCTAATCAGTTTTTTCATTTTATACCTC
>JAFZLE010000347.1 GCA_017551645.1 Clostridia bacterium
GGTCATGTCGTCAGGCAAGCTGAACCAGCTGAACCGCGACTCGGCGAACATGGTGAACGCCCACGCTCAGAGCGAGAGCCTGGCAAAGATAGAAGGCATGCTCACCAAGGCCGAGGCGCTCATAGTCCGTTCCGCAAAAAACACCCGCCAGACCGGCCCTAAACACCAGACGCACAGGGATTACTGCCGCGCCACGGGTTTTGAGGCGTTGCTCGGATACCTGTACCTCACCAAACAGACCGATAGGCTCGACCAGATACTCGCCTTAGCGGTCTCGCAAGATATTTCAGGCGAATAAAGGAGATAAAATGCCCCGGGACGACTCACCCAAGATGCCCTACCACGGCAATCACAGCCAGACCAGCTGGAGCGGTACCGCCCAGCGGAATTATAAAGACCCCAAGCGCCACGCGCCCGCTCCTGTTACCGCGCGCTCCGAGTTTTCGGAAAACGAGCTGCCGGAAAACCTGCTCACCGGCCGCAATCCCATAAGGGAGGCGCTGCGCGCGGGCAGGCCGTTTGAAAAGCTGCTCTTCCAGCGCGGAGACCTTTCAAGCGCCGCCCGGGAGATCATCTCCCTCGCACGTGATCAGGGCGTTGTAACGCAGGAGGTAGACAAGCGCCGCCTGGATGAGATCACTCCCAACCACCAGGGGCTGATCGCTTATGTGTCTCAGGCTGAGTACTCCGAAGTGAGCGACATATTCCAGCTCGCGGAGGAAAAAGGCGAAGCCCCGTTCATCGTGATACTTGACGGCATCACCGACCCTCACAACCTGGGCGCGATTATCCGTTCCGCCCACTGCGCGGGCGCGCACGGAGTGATAATCCCCAAACGGGGCAGCGCGGGGCTCAATCCCGCGTGCGTAAAGGCTGCTGCGGGTGCCACAGAACACATAAAGACTGCGCGGGTCACCAACCTGTCGCAGACCATAGAAGAGATCAAGCAGAAAAACGTATGGGTATACGCCGCGGACATGGGCGGGCAAAGCATATACGAAGCCGATCTTTCCGGTCCCCTGGCGCTGGTCATAGGTTCCGAGGGCGAGGGCGTTTCCCGTTTGGTGCGTGAAACGTGCGACGGTGCCCTGTCGATCCCCATGAAAGGCCGCATAGACAGCTTAAACGCTTCCGTCGCGGCAGGCATAATGCTGTTTGAGGCCGCAAGGCACAGGTGAAAGATGGACTACACTGTAAAAGCTGACGAAGAACTGGCGCTGCTCGCCCAGCAGGGTGACGACCGGGCCATGTACCTTATGCTCGACAGGTATAAAAACTTCGTGCGTGCCAAAGCCCGCAGTTATTTTCTTGTGGGCGCGGACCATGAGGACATCGTTCAGGAAGGCATGATAGGCTTATATAAAGCCATACGGGACTGGCGCGAGGAGAAGCACGCGGCCTTCCGCGGCTTTGCCGACCTGTGCGTCACCCGCCAGATAATCACCGCCATCAAGACCGCCACCCGCCAGAAGCATATCCCCCTGAACACCTATGTATCCCTTAACCGTCCCGTTTACGACGGTGAGGGCGACCGCACGCTTATAGAGGTATTGAAAGAAGAAGAGTATCTTTCTCCCGAAAGCGTCGTGATATCGGGAGAGGATTTTTCTGCCATAAAAAACAAGATCGGCAAGCTTCTGAGCCCGCTGGAAATGGACGCCCTGGAAGGGTACATAGAGGGCAGGAGCTATCAGGAGATCAGCCAGGCTACCGGCCATCACGTAAAAAGCATAGATAACGCCCTGCAAAGGGTGAAAAAGAAACTGGCCAAACTGCTGTCGGAAAGATAGCGGAACAGACAGCGCCGGGACAGTCTGCTGCGGGAGATCATGAACCGGCATAGCAAAACGGAGGGGACGTATCCCCTCCGTTTTGCTGTTTAAACCATCCTGCAGCAGAACCGCGCTTTTATTCAAGCTCCACTGTTTTCATTTTATCCATAGTCCGCACAAAGCAGCCCGTCTTTAAGCAGATCCCGTACAATTCCGCGCGTCTTTCCTCCGACAGCGTGGGTATCGCGATGATGATGTCCGTCACATAGTTCTTTTCCGCCAAAGCAGGAATGTCCGCGCTCGTTCCGGATACTTTCACGTTGTTTACGATCAGCCCCTGTTTTGCAGGATCGTCGTCCACCAGGCACACCACCTGGCCCATGCCTTCACGGCTTACTGCGAACATCTCCATTATGTGGCTGCCCGCGTCTCCCGCGCCTACTACCATTACCCGGCGCAGCTCGGGAATAAAGCCTCCCTCGCCTGTTTCGCGCTTGAACATTTTCAGGCACAGCCTGAACGCGCAGATGCCCGAAACGATGAAAGAACACAGTATTATCAGGAAGTTCCCCGACAGCGGGCGGCTCTTGATCGCGTACTCCATCACCATATTCAGCACAAAGGTTATGCCGAAACCGACCACCACCGCCATGCTCTGCCTTATCAGCGCCAGCGCGTCGGAGTAGCGCCATATCACGCGGTACATGCGGAAAAACGCAAACGACAGCAGGTAGATCAGCACTATCGCGGGCAGATAGCGGTTCAGCGCCAGCAATTCTTCCTTATCGATATTGGGTGCGAATTTGGTCAAGAGCGCGGCGTAGGCGCACACCACTATTATAAGCGCGTCTACCAGCATAAGCTTTATGATACGCCACAGGCGTTTCTTTCCGGCTTCGTTCACGCACACACCCCCTATACGGAGCAATTATACCATTCTTTCTGCAAAAGCGCAAGCACGCATGTTTATAAGACGTTTTGAGCCGCAAAAGAGTTCCCGGGCTTTTCAAAACCTATGGAAAGCCGGGCAGATTTGTGATATAATGATCTATAAAGACAGTTATGCGGGAAGGCGACATGAAAGAACTTTTGGGCTGTATCCGCCGGGCGGACAAAGACTTCGGGCTTATAAGCGAAGGCGATACCGTATGCGTGGGCGTGTCCGGAGGCAAGGACAGCCTGGCGCTGCTGTACGCGCTCGGACTTTACCGGCGCTTTTGCCCCTCCAAGTTCACTCTTATAGCCGCCACTCTGCACCTGGGGCGCGAACCCTTCGACACGGACGCCGTCAGGCGGCTGTGTGAGGAGATAGACGTGCCCTACACCGTCAAAATGACTCAGATCTCCCAGGTCATATTTGACGAAAGGAAGGAAACCAACCCCTGCGCTTTATGCGCCAAAATGCGCAGAGGCGCGCTCATAGACCTGTGCAAGGAACTGGGCGCCAACAAGCTGGCGCTGGGGCATCACCGTGACGACGCGATCGAAACGCTCATGCTCAGCCTTCTGTATGAGGGCAGGCTGCACACCTTCCACCCCCGCACGTTCCTGTCCAGGAGCGGT
Source organism: Clostridia bacterium (assembly GCA_017551645.1). Lineage (GTDB taxonomy): Bacteria > Bacillota > Clostridia > Christensenellales > Aristaeellaceae > RUG14130. The sequence continues at coordinate 3,336 of JAFZLE010000347.1, forward strand.
ATAACGCAGATCCGCCCCATGGTCTACTGCCCGGAAAAGCATATCATCCATGTGGTTAAGCAGCTTAAGCTGCCCGTGATCACCTCCCCCTGCCCCGCTAACGGCTATACCAAACGGGAGGAAATGAAGCAGATAATCGACGACATCTGCAAAAAGATACCCAATGCCCGGGAGCTCATGCTGTCCGCGCTGCAGAACAAGGAGCAGTACGGCCTGTGGGATTAGGCCGCACTTGACAATATCTTCCCCGTAAAGCTATAATTCATATATAAATCTATTTGGAGGCACTCATGGCAAAAGCAGGCAGTAAGAAGCAGGAATCCGTCAAGCAGGTCACTGACGCGCAGGAACGGAAGCTGGCGCTTGACGCGGTATTGAGCAAGATTGAAAAGGACTTCGGCAAAGGCAGCGTGATGAAGCTGGGCGAGAATGCCAACATGAACGTGGACGTCATCTCCACCGGTTCCCTGCCCATAGATATGGCGCTGGGCGTAGGCGGCCTGCCCAGGGGCAGGATCGTTGAGATCTACGGTCCTGAATCTTCCGGTAAGACCACCATAGCTCTGCACGTGGTAGCGGAAGCCCAGAAAGCGGGCGGCACCGCCGCATTCATAGACGCCGAGCACGCTCTCGACCCTGTTTACGCGAAAAAACTCGGCGTAAATATCGACGAACTGTACGTCTCACAGCCCGATAACGGCGAGCAGGCACTGGAGATCTGCGAAGCGCTGGTCAGGAGCGGCGCCATAGACGTGGTGGTAATCGACTCCGTTGCTGCTCTGGTGCCCCGTCAGGAGATCGAAGGCGAAATGGGCGACAGCCACGTGGGCCTTCAGGCCAGGCTTATGAGCCAGGCACTCAGAAAACTGGCCGGCTTTATCTCCAAGACCAATTCCCTGGCCATATTCATCAACCAGCTGCGCGAAAAAGTAGGTGTGGTGTACGGCAATCCCGAGGTCACCACCGGCGGCAAGGCGCTCAAATTCTATGCCACCGTTCGCATGGAGATCCGCAAGGGTGAGCCCATCAAGTCCGGCAGCAACAATATAGGCAACCGCGCCAAGGTAAAGATCGTCAAAAACAAGGTGGCGCCTCCTTTCCGCACATGCACAGTCGACATGATATTCGGAGAAGGCATTTCCCGCGCGGGCAGCCTGCTGGATATCGCCGTGGAGCGGGATTTCATCAAGAAATCCGGTTCCTGGTTCTCCTATAACGGGGACCGCATCGGCCAGGGCCGCGACGCCGCGGTGCAGTACTTGAAGGACAATCCTGACGTTTTCGACGAACTGGACGAAAAGATCCGCGAAGCCATGAGCGAAGGGCTGATCACCGCTCCTCTGGACAGCGACGAAGAGGAAGACGACGAGCCCGTAGACGAGGAATGATCTTTACATACAAACTGACAGGGAAACCGGCACCCGCCGCGTTTCCCTGTTTTTTCGGCTTAAGCCCATCGCATTCCGGCTTTGCTTCCCCGCCGCCTGTTATTATTGCTTTACGCGTATTGACATCACTTTTTTTCTAATGTAAAATGCAGACAATTCCCAATCCCGAGAGGTCATTTATGGATATCATTTCTGCTTCCAAGTCATATCTTGCGGATACATACAACCGCTTCAATATCGCTCTTGTGAAGGGCAAAGGCGCGAGAGCCTGGGATGAAAACGGCAAGGAATACGTCGACCTTGGCAGCGGTATCGCCGTAAACGTATTCGGTTACGGCGATGAGGAGTGGAAAAAGGCGGTCACATCCCAGCTGGACATGATCCCCCATACTTCCAACCTCTACCACAGCGCCCCCGCCGCGGAGCTCGCCCGGCTGCTGTGCGAGAAGACGGGCATGAAGCGCGTATTCTTCGGAAATTCCGGCGCGGAAGCCAACGAGTGCGCGGTAAAACTGGCGCGCAAGCGGGCGTTTGACAAGTACGGCGACGAAAGCCATTCCACCGTCATAACGCTTACCAACAGCTTCCACGGGCGCACCATTGCCATGCTGTCCGCCACGGGTCAGGACCATTTCCACCGGTATTTCGGTCCCTTCACTCCCGGGTTCGTGTACGCGGAAGCAGACAACATCAAAGATATGCGCCGGCTGGTCAGCGAGCACGGCTGCTGCGCCGTGATGCTTGAAATGATACAGGGCGAAGGCGGCGTAATGCCTCTTTCCTACGGCTTTGTCAAGGGCGTGAGGCAGCTGTGCGACGAAAACGACCTGCTGCTCATCGCGGACGAGGTGCAGACGGGCAACGGGCGCAGCGGCAGGCTGTATTCCTACATGAATTTCGAACGGCCCGTGGACGTAGTGACCACCGCGAAAGGCCTGGGAGGAGGGCTGCCCATCGGTGCATGCCTGATCGGTGAACGGGCCGAGCATGTATTCGGCCCCGGCGACCACGGTTCCACCTTCGGCGGCAATCCCGCCGTGTGCGCCGGGGCGGTAAGCATACTCAGCCGCATAGATGACGCGGTCCTGCAGGGCGTAAGAGACAGAAGCGCTATCATAATCGACATGCTCAACGGCACCGAAGGTTTAGAGGCCATAAGCGGCATGGGGCTCATGCTGGGGCTCAAGGTCATCGGGAACGCCCGCAGGATCTGCGAAAGCTGCGCGGAAAGGGGCGTATTGGCGCTTACCGCCAAAGACAGGATCCGCCTGCTGCCGCCGCTCAACATAGATATCGGCGACCTTAAGACCGCCGTCTGCATTCTGCGGGAGGAGATCATCAGGGCCGCACGCTCATAAACGCATTCCTGGCATCACAACGGGGCGGAAGTTTTCCGCCCCGTTGTGTTTCACGCCCGGACCACCCGGCCGTCACCTAGCATCCGTTTCCACATTCCCTTTAAGTTTGTTTTTCCAGTAAACGCCAAA
>JAFZLE010000004.1 GCA_017551645.1 Clostridia bacterium
CGACTGAAAACAATGTGACGGTGTACGAGCCGGGCGAGTACTATTTCCACATCGAGGACGCCATAGGCCGCTGGGCGGATTCCGATATCGCCGCAGTCAGGGATTACGCGTTCTACATCGACCGCGTGGACGTGTCCGGCGACATCACGGCTCCCGGCGACAGTGTCGATTTAAGGATAGCTGTGTCAGACGGCGCCGAAGAGCCCGTAAGCTATCGGGTGTGGCTGGTGACGTCTGAAAAAGACGGACTGATAACGGGCGAAAGGCTGTTTGCAGAAAGTGATACCAACGTGATCTCCACCGACATACCGGGCCTGTACCGCATATGGGCCACGGACGGGAACAAAAAGTCGGACAGCGTCAGGGTGCGGGTCAATTACACCTCCGACAAACCGCTGATAATCCGGCAGCCTGAAAGCGTGACGCTGGAATACCGGGAGGACGGGCAGTATGGTGCGGAAATGAAACTGACCTGCATAGCTGTGTCCAAAGACGGAAACGACGGTGCGCTCAAGTACGACTGGCAGGTTTACAGCGAAGTAGGCTTATTCGGCGGCCCCGGCGGCTGGATCCCCTGCGGGACCGGCTCCACCGTCGAAGTGCCTTTTATGGGTCATTATCGCTGCAGGGTCACCGATACCGGCACCGGAAAACATGTATACAGCAACGAGGCAACCGTAAGCATAAAACTGGAAGTATCCCTGCAGCTTGGTGAAGACGTGGGAGAGATGCAGGGAGGCGTCCAGACAGGAGAAAGGTATCTTTATTATGAAATAAAGGGCGGTATCGCGCCTTATCATGTCCAGGTATACTACAGGGGGATCGTCGAACAAAACGGCGAATACGGTACGGAATATGCCGAGGCACTGGCGCGGGATTTCATGGATGAAACGGGCTGCAGTTCCAGGCAGGATTCCCGTTATGGGAATATGACGAAACTGTATGTCGATCATGATTATACATATATGTACTGCTTCGATGGTAAATGGTATACGGGACATGATAAATACGATTATAAAATAGTCGTGACTGACGAAAGCGGACAGGAAGCTTCGGCGGATACTTATGAGTAAGCACATCATCAAAAGGAGCGATACAGCCATGAAAAAAACCATCGCCATCATTCTGGCTTTTCTCCTGATATTCGCTCACGCCGCGCCGGCGGATGAGACCGGGAATCCCGCCCTGGGCGACTGGTACGCCGACCTGAACGGCATACCGGTGAGCCTGTCGCTGAACCCGGACGGCACTTATGTATTGAGCGCGCTGGGGGAGGTTTCCGGCGGCGTGTGGGAGCCGTCGGACGGCTTCGTGGTGCTGGACGGGGACGGGGAATCTCCCCTGAACGTGGTGAGCGACACGTTCATGGTTCACAGGGAAATGGGCCTGTTCTTTACCCGCGAGCCCGTACGCGTATACTCTCCCGCGATCGTGGTGCCCGCGTCCGGGGCCGACTGGTTCGCCGGCTACTGGAAGAGCCTGTACGTGGAGACCGCGGGCACGACCGTGCTGGCCGAAGCCATAGGCGACGACACCGACCTTTACATAGAGGGTGAAGCCGTGGCCCTGGGCGGGGGACGCTTCGGGGACATATGGTGGAATTTCACCTTTGAGAACGGCACGCTTTCGACTCAGCTGGATGGCGGGGAGACGCTGACCGTCTCCCTGCAGATGGACGGCATGCTCAGGCTCGAGATCACGTCAGGAGGCAAAAGCGAGACGCTGTTTTTCGCCGCCGCCCTCACCCATCAGGACATAATCGGCCGCGCGTAAAGTTAAAAGCCAAAAACAGCGGACGCTCCCGGAGGAGCGTCCGTTTTCGTGCGCAAAAAATGGTCAGATGCCCAGCTCCGCTTCCAGCGCGGCGCGGGGCCTGTAGCCCAGGGACTGCCTGACGGGCTGGCCGTTTTTGAACAGTATCACCAGCGGTATGGACATGATGCCGAACTGCTGGGCCAGCTGAGGTTCCTCGTCCACGTTCACCTTGCACACCTTGAGCTTGCCCTCGTTGGCGTTGGCTATCTCGGTGAGCACGGGACCCAGCATGCGGCAGGGGCCGCACCAGGTGGCCCAGAAGTCCACGACGCAGGGTATGTCGCTTTTGAGCACTTCCTGCTCAAAATTGGCGGCGGTAACTTTTATTTCCATGGTCTGCCTCCTTGCGGTGAGTGATTAGTGATCAGTGATCAATGGTTCGGGGGACGCCCGACAGTGCCATTGCGAGCCGACTTTGTCGGCGTGGCAATCCGTTCTTTTTCTGAAAGGGGTTATTACGGATCGCCGGGGGATCACGGCTTCTGCCGTTTACCGTATCGGATGGGTCATTTCTCCTTGTAGTAAAGCATGCAGTGGCAGAAGCCCTCGAACTCGGGGTCCGCTATCTGGTCGCGGAACTCCTTGCACATGCATTTGGTGTCGGGGGTCTTTTCCAGCCGGCAGGGGCAGTAGCCGTCTTTGAGCTTTAAGCCTTCCTTCACGGCTTTGACGACTTCCTCGTCGGGATTCAGGCGTATCTTCATGCGTTGCCTCCTTTTCGGGGCGCTTTCGGGGGAAAGCCGTATTACGGTCATTCCTCCGTGAGCCGGTTAAGTATCATGAGCAGGGTGTGCTTCGCGCCCACGCCCGCGGCGCCGGTGCAGCAGGGGCAGCCGTCGGTGCAGGGGCAGGCGTTAAGCAGCCGCTTGGCTTCGCGGAAAAACTCGGTGTTCATCTCGTACACCCGGTCGCTCAGCCCTATGCCGCCGGGTATCATGTCGTACAGGTACAGGGTAGGCTTTTCGGAGAAGCTGTCCTTCACGTGGTAGCTCACGTTTATGTCCGTGACCGAGCACATGAGGAAGGTGGGCGCGATGTGGCGCATAAGGTAGGCGAGCGCCACCATGGCGGTCTTGGTCTCCTCCTTGCCGAATTCCTCTTCCAGGCCTTCGGGCAGCGTCCACCAGCAGGCGGTGGTCTGCATCTCCAGCTCCGGCAGCGTCACGGGCCCCCAGCCCAGGTTCTCGTGGGTGTCGAAGCGTATCTTCTTGAACACGGTGACTATGGAGGACACCAGCACTTCGCCCCTGTGGCGGGCCAGAAGCTGGCCCTCGTCGCTTTCGAACTCGTCCAGCACCTTTAAGGAAGTGGTGAGGTCCGCGTCGGTGTAGTAGCCCACGTCCACCCGGCGGATGTACGCCTTTTTGTCGTCGAAGTCCAGTTCCTCCACCTGGTACTGCTGGCCCTCGTGCATGTATATGGCGTACTTGTGCAGCAGCATGGGCACGGTGTAGCGGTCCATCTCGCCCACCACCCGGTGATGTTTGGGGTCTGTGATGTCCACTATAACGAAGTTCTGGTCCGTGGCGCTTCTCAAGTTTATGCCCGCCTGGGGGAATTCCTCCGCCATCCAGTACCACTTGCCGGATACCTTGCGCAGTATGTTCTGGCCTTCAAGGTAGGAAAGCAGTTCGCCCGTCTCCTCAAATCCGCCGAACGTTTCGCCTTCCTCGAAGGGGAGCTCGTAGGAGGCGCACTTCAGGTGGTTGAGCAGTATGTACAGGTTGTCGGGGTTTATGAACGCCATCTCCGGGGACTGGTCGAAATAGAAGTCCGGATGGGTCATTATGTACTGGTCAAGGGGGTTGGAGGAGCCCACCAGTATGGTAAGGCTCTCCGCCTGCCGCCGCCCCGCGCGCCCCGCCTGCTGGCGGGTGGAGGCGATGGTGCCGGGATAGCCGCACATCACGCAGCAGTCCAGTTGGCCTATGTCTATGCCCAGCTCCAGGGCGTTGGTGGAAATGACCATGTCCACGCCGCCCCTTCTGAGCTCGGTCTCTATCTCGCGCCTCAATGTGGGCAGGTAGCCGCCCCGGTAGCCCCTTACGCGGCCCGCGTTGCCTATGGGGTCGCGCACCTCGTCTTTTAAGTAGCGGGTGAGAACCTCCACGGTCAGGCGGCTTTTGCCGAACACGATGGTCTTGACGCCGTCTTTGAGCAGGCGGGAACAGATCTTCCGGGTCTCGGGTATGCTGCCCGCGCGGATGCCCAGCTGCCTGTTCACCACCGGGGGATTGTAGAATATCACGTGGCGCCTGCCCTGGGGCGCGCCGTTGTTGTCCACCACGGTCACGTCCCGCCCCGTCATGACCGCGGCCAGCTCGCCGGGGTTTTTGATGGTGGCGGAACAGCATATGAAGGTGGGATCCGCGCCGTAGAACGCGCAGATGCGCTTTAAGCGGCGTATCACGTTGGCCAGGTTGCTGCCGAACACGCCCCGGTAGGCGTGGATCTCGTCTATCACCACGTATTTAAGGTTCTCGAACAGCTTGACCCAGCGGGTGTGGTGGGGCAGTATGCCCTGGTGGAGCATGTCGGGATTGGTCACCACCACGTGGCCCGCCTGGCGTATGGCGGTGCGGGCGGAAGCGGGGGTGTCCCCGTCGTAGGTGAAGGCCTTTATGTCCTCGCCCAGCGCCTCTATCATGCCGTAGAGCTCCGCCACCTGGTCGCTGGAGAGCGCCTTGGTGGGGAACAGGTACAGCGCCCGGGCGGAGGGGTCCTTGAGTATGGAAGACAGCACCGGCAGGTTGTAGCACAGCGTCTTGCCGGAGGCGGTGGGCGTGACCACTACCAGGTCTTTCCCCTGGAACGCCAGTTCCAGCGCCCGCGCCTGGTGGGAGTACAGCCGGGTGATGCCCCGCTGCCTGAGCACTTCAATTATCCGCTGGTCCAGCGTCTGGGGAAAAGGCGCGTAGCAGGCGGGATTCGCCGGCAGGGTGCGCATGCACTCCACGTTGGCCATGAAGCCGGGATCGTTTGTGAGGTTGTTGAGCAATTCAGGTACAGTCATGTTTTTAAGCTATACGTACTCCACTTCCGTGCCCGCCACGGCTTCGTTTACCAGTTTTTCCACGTCCAGCTTGCTTTCTTCCTTCTCTACCTTGTCCAGCCGGGGCTTGGTAACGGGATGGCGGGGAGTGAACACGGTGCAGCAGTCCTCGTAGGGGAGTATGGAGGTCTCGTAGGTGCCTATCCTTTCGGCGATGCGGATTATCTCCAGCTTGTCCATGC
>JAFZLE010000348.1 GCA_017551645.1 Clostridia bacterium
CGGAATTATGTTTCACGCAGCATGCCTGTGCTGTTCCCGTTCGGCTTCGGACTTTCGTATACCGAGTTCAGATACGGGGATCTTCGCCTCAATAAGGAAGCAATAAAGGATACAGATACGGTCACAGTGTCCGTTGACGTTGAGAACACGGGTAAGGTGAAGGGAAAAGCGGTGGTCCAGCTCTATATCGCGCCGCCCCGGGGAGGGCTTAAGCGCCCTGTGCGCGAGCTGAAGCGCTTTGAAAAAGTCGAGCTTCTGCCCGGAGAGACCAAGACGGTCAGTTTCACGCTGGACAAGCGCTGCTTTGCCGCGTGGGACGTGCGCATGCACGACTGGTACACCGAAGAGGGCGATTACTCTGTCCAGATATGCTCCGATGCCCGGACTGTACTGTTGGAGAGCAAATTGCATGTGGCTCCGGACAAAGCGTATCAGCCTGAGTTCAGCCTGAATTCGACTTTAGGCGAGATCCTCGCGACCGAGAAGGGCAAGGTGATACTGGGCGGCATGATGAACGGCTCGGCTTCAAGCGAATACGCGTCGGATATCATGAGTCCCGAAGCGCTGGCGGCGTTCATAAACGATATGCCGCTCAGGCAGCTGAAGAGCTTCCTGCCGGGCAACGCCGCCGAGATCGTCGAAGGCATCCTGTACCAGCTGAATCATTAAAGGAGCTGCGTATGAAGCACGAAAGGATAAACATCTGGAATGCCGGGGAATACAGTTATCCGGCAGCTTTCGGTTTCCAACCCAATCTTCGCACCTATCTGCACGAAGACGCGGCTGTACGGCCCTGCGTGCTGGTGATCCCCGGAGGCGGCTACCGCATGGTCTCGCCAACGGAAGGTGAGATCGTGGCGAAATGCTTTTATGATAAGGGCTACCAGTGCTTCGTAGGCACGTATACAACGGATTATCTTGACCTGGCGCCCCTGAAGAGCCAGCCGCTTAATGATATCTCCCGCATGCTGCGCATCATCCGGAGCCGCGCTAAGGAGTTCGGTGTAATACCTGACCGGATAGTGGTTTGCGGGTTTTCCGCGGGCGCGCATCTGTGCGGCTCGCTGTGCGTGCACTGGCAGGACGTAAGAGATGCTTTGTACACGGGCGTTTCCAACAGACCTGACGGGGCTATTCTTTCTTATCCTGTCATTACATCGGGAGAGTTCGCGCACAGGGATTCGTTTACTGCGCTGCTGGGGAACGGAGCGAACGAAGCTGAGCTCACTTACGCGTCGCTGGAAAAGCAGGTGAACGGTGATACGCCGCCCATGTTCCTGTGGCAGACGCTCACGGATGAACTGGTGCCGGTCGAAAACAGCTACCTTATGGCAAAGGCACTGAAAGAGAAAGGCATACCGTTTGCACATCACGTTTTCCCTGCGGGCAAACACGGCCTGTCGCTGTCAAATGATGACTGGGCGAACAACCGCCTGGGAGAGCCGTACACAATGGAACAGATGTTCTTTACTGCGGAAGCGGTGAATTCCGGCAAGGCGGAGGCTTCACCGGAACAGCTGGGCATACTGAACTTTTTTATGCATCCGGAGCTGGCGGACAGCAGTGCGTTTCCGGCAAATCAGGCAGTCAGGGAAGTGTCAGTCTGGCCTGAATTGGCGGATGCTTGGATGTGTGAGAATGTCCGTTAGCCAAAGTAGAAGAAAACAGGCAGGTGAGCGCTGTGAGAATAATACACCGGACCATAAGCGAATATGCGCAATTGACAGGATATATCCATGAGCCTTCAACCGAAATGGATAATATAAAGGCTTTTCCTGCCATACTTGTGCTGCCAGGCGGAGCGTTCAGAGTTTGCTCCGACAGAGAAGGAGAGCCGGTCGCAATGGCGTTTTACGCGGAGGGTTACTCGGCTTTTGTGCTGGACTACACCACTGTCACAAAAAAACCGGACGCGACGATAGATGATCCGATGAATGACTGCGATGCGGCTCTGTCGTGGATAAGGCAGAACACCGGAGAATTGCATCTGGCAGAGGGCAAGCTGGCGATGATCGGCTTTTCAGGCGGCGGACACCTGGCCGCTTCTGTGGCCACGCATGGACCGCAGCGCCCGGATCTGCTGCTGCTCGGTTATCCCGGTATATTTCCAAATAAAGTACGTGCGTTGATCTGTCACGACATCCTGGAACGTGTTGACGCGCAGACCCCGTCAAGTTTCATTTTCTCGACTCGTGACGACACTGTGGTCGTGTCAAAGAACCCGCTGGCTTTCGCGCAGGCGCTGGATGAAGCGGGAGTGGAATATGAACTGCATATTTTCAGAAGTGGCGTACACGGCTTGTCGCTCGCGAAGCCGCTGACATCTTCAGGTGACAGGAACCAGGTGAATGCACGTTTTGCCCAATGGTTCCCGCTGGCAGTGCAATGGCTGAAAGAGAAGTGGAACGACTTTACCGTATACGGCGTAAATGACGGAAGAACGGGGCGCGCAAGTATTGACAGCAAGATCAGTGAACTGATCGCATGGGACAGATCAGCTTCAGTGGTGGAGAAATACCTGCCATCCGTAAGACAGCTCGCTAAACAGTATCCGGAGCTGGGAGGCGCGAGCATACGCGCCGCTGCGAAGTGGGGACTGCCGCTGTCGGCTGAAATGCTGACACAGCTTGATTCGGAATTACTCGCACTGTAGTTATTATTCAGGGGGAAGAAACCGTAATGCTGACACTATATGATCTGACCGCAGAATACAAAACAGAGCCGCTGGGGCTGGACGAAGCGCAGCCGCGCTTCAGCTGGAAACTCAGAAGCGATATCCCAAACACGGCACAGAATGCTTTCAGGCTTACTGTGTCCGGCGGAGGAGAAGTCTGGGATACGGGAAAGGTTGAAAGCGGACAGAGCATAATTATTGAGTACGCCGGGGCTGGCCTTAAACCGTGTACTCAGTATGAGTGGCGCGTAACGGTCTGGACCGATCAGGGAGAGACCGCGTCCGCTGCTTCGGGATTTGAAACGGGTCTGATGTGCGGGAAGTCATTTATTGGCGCGGCAAACTGGATCACGCACGGCTTCGCAAAGGATGACACTGCGTGCCCCGTATTCGCAAAACAGTTCAGTGTTTCAAAACCTGTTCAAAGAGCGCGCCTGTACAGCACGGCGCTGGGTGTATATGAAGCGGAACTGAACGGAGAAAAGATAAGCGATACGTACTTCGCGCCCGGATGGACGAGCTATCACAAGCGGCTGCAGTATCAGACATACGCCGTTGACACTCTGCGTATGGGGGAGAACTGCATCAGTTTCACGCTCGGGAATGGCTGGTACAAAGGCGCGCTGGGGTTCATGCCGACGCCAAACCATTACGGGGACACGACCGCGCTGCTGGCCATGCTGGTGATCTGGTACGGTGACGGAACGCGGGAGACCATAGGTACGGGCGAAGATTGGGATGTATATAAGGGCAGCATCCTATTTTCCGAAGTATACGACGGTGAGATCCAGGATACCCGGCTGCCTGAACAGTATACGGGCCGCTCGCTGCCGTTTGAGCACGGATATGAAATGCTCACCGGCCAGGAAAACGAGCCTGTGCGCTGCATAATGCGTCTTCCCGTTACGAAGGAATTCACTGCGCCTAACGGTGACAGGCTTTTTGACTTTTCACAGAATCTCACCGGCTGGGCAGAGGTGCGTGTAAAAGGGAATGCAGGCCAAAAACTGGTGCTGCGCCATGCGGAAAGCCTGGACGAGAACGGCAACTTCTACACCGGCAATCTCAGCTTCGCGAAGGCGACAGATACATATATACTCAACGGGTCGGAACAGATCCTGAGGCCGCACTTCACTTTTCACGGCTTCCGTTACGTATGCCTGGAAGGGTTGGAAGAGGGACAGACGATAGAGCTGACCGCCTGCCACTTGTCCACGGATCTTAAGCCGGCCGGTTCATTCAGCTGTTCGGATAAGCGCGTAAACCGCCTGCGGGAAAACATCCTGTGGAGCCAAAGGAACAACTATCTGGACGTACCCACAGACTGCCCCCAGCGCAGCGAGCGTTTAGGCTGGACGGGGGACGCCACAGCGTTCACACCGACGGCGGCGTTCCACCAGAACATCATGCCGTTCATGCGAAAGTGGATGAGAGACCTGTGCGCAGATCAGGACAAAGCTACGGGTATGGCGCAGGTGGTGCCGGATATTCTTTCCGCGGGTGCCGGGGGGTCGGGCCAGAACGGCGCCGCATACTGGGGCGACGCTGCAACGGTGATCCCGTGGACTCTGTATGAGGTCTACGGCGACAAACGGGTGCTGGAGGAACAGTACGAAAGCATGAAGGTCTGGGCCGAATTCGTGCGCGGCCGCTGTAATGAAAAAGGTCTTTGGCAAAGCGGTTTCCAGTACGGCGACTGGCTGGGGCTGGATTCCGAAAGCAACAAGCTGGCGGATGAGCGCAAAGGCGCGACAGACGACTATTTCGTGGCCAACATCTGCTACTTGTGGACTCTGAATATAATGGCGGATACGGCACGGATCCTGGGCAAGACCGAGGATCAGGAACTGTATGAAACGCTCCGCGCCGGGACGCTTGACGCTTTCAGAGACGAGTATGTCACTAAAACGGGCCGCCTTGTGAGCGAAACGCAGACCGCAATGACGCTCGCGCTGCACTTTAACGCGGTGGATGAGCGCTTTAAGCCTGCTTTGGCAGAACGTCTGGTGCAGAACATTGCGGCGCACAAGACGCATCTGACTACCGGCTTTGTCGGAACGCCCTATCTCTGTCTCGCCCTGAGCGACAACGGAATGCACGATATAGCGGGCAAACTGCTTTTGCAGGAGGAAGACCCGGGCTGGCTGTATGAGGTAAAAATGGGCGCGACCACTGTGTGGGAGCGCTGGAATTCCATCATGCCGGACGGCAGTTTCAATCCTGCCAACATGAACAGCCTGGACCACTACGCTTACGGTTCGATCGCGTACTGGATATATACCCGCATGTGCGGTCTTAGGCTGCTTGAGCCCGGATACAGGAAGTTTGAGGTGGTCCCCCACTTTATCAAGGGCATAACAAGGGCAGAACTTGAGTATGAGAGCGTATACGGAACGATAAAGGTCGCCTGGCGCTGTGAGAAAGGCCTGATAACCGTGGACCTGAGCGTTCCGGGAAACACGAGGGCGGTACTGACACTGCCCGAAAGGACTGGGCAGCTGGAGCTTGGCAGCGGCGAATACCACTATGAGTACGCTACCGAGACAAGGCTTGAACAGGACCGTTATACCATGGAGATCCCGCTGCACACGATGCTGGAGCATCCGGCGGCAATACCGCTGCTTAAGCAGTATATGCCCGGCATGCTGGACAATCCAATGATACAGTATGTTATGAACGAACCGATCTCCGCCATGCTGGCATATGCTCAGGAAGCAAAACCTCTGTACGAGATGATCCTGAAAGCAATGAACGAATCGGAGAGCTGATTATGAGAGACACAGTATCAGTTACGCGGGACGAACCTTTCCGGGTCGCTCTTTCGCTTAGCCCCTTCTCCCTTTCCCAGTTTGAACAGGGCTTTACGTTCAGGGTGGGAGACCAAACGGCTTCCACGCCCCAGGAATTGCAGAAAATCTACTGCGACCTCGGGGCGACGGAGATGTTCGCGCGTATCGCCACAAAGCGCTACGACGTTCCTCGCAAGGAGGGTTTTGACAAAGAGCCGGACAACAACTCGACCCTGGAGCATGGACTTAGCTTGTGCAGGATCGCCGCGGAGCTGGGTGTGCCAATGAACCCTGAGATCATGTGCGCCTACACCTACATGGACATGTCGACTCAGCAGGCGCCGAATTTTGAGGAGTACCCGGATATATACGCGCTGCAGTATGGGAAGGCCTGGGAAGAACTGGATCTGGATGAGATATGCACTGTGCTGAAAGCCTACGGCCGGTTTGTAGCGGAAAGTATCCTTGCAACAGGCTGTACGGTCAACAACTGGAACCTCAGCAACGAAGCGAATTACGGATTTGCGGGAATCAGTTATGGGTTAAAGACCGCGGTAAATCCAAAGCTCGCGAAAATGCCGTCTTCTCTGCGCTATGTGCTGCCGACTGTTGCAATCGGATGGTTCAAACGCAACATATGGCGCTATGACGCCAAAGCGTTTGCCGCAACGCGGGAGGGGATACTGGCTGCTTACGAAAAACTCGGCATAGATGACACCAACGTCCGGTTTTCGACACATATCACTACCGTAGTCGCGACGCCGGAGATCTGCGCGGCATACTTCAATTGTCTCAAGGAGAACGGATATGCCCCGGACACTGCCGGCATCAGTTATTATCCCAGCGCACCTTCGATGTGCCGCGACAAGGAGAAACTACTGAAAGAGACAGTGACGGCTATATACGAAAAATGCGGACTCCCCGTGTTCATCGCCGAATATTCATATCCGTCAGGGGCTATGGAGGGCCCTTTCGCGGCCTGGGTCCAGAAGACAGGTGCTTATGAACACGACCAGCAGGGGCAGGCTTCCTTATATGCGGATGTGATCGCCTGGGGCAAAACGCATCATATGGCCGGCATCCGCTATTGGGCTCCGGACTTCAAAGGCTGGTATTCCATGGCTATGTTTGAGTTTGACGGCAACCAGGGAATTGCCAAAACGATCCTGAAAGAGCATAAAGCGATCACAGAGCTCCGCTACGGGAAATGATCTTACTTTTCTTCCCGTCCTCTGTTGCTTGCCGGAAGGGGTAATAATTAATACGGCATATACGCAAGACAAAAGAGCCTTGAACTGCTATTATAGTATTGAAAAGGTATACGCTGCAGCCTGAAAGGAGTCTTATACTTTATTGGCCCGAACGCAGCTTTCCCCATCCATCCGCGTTCGCCTTTTTCTTCACACTTTGGGCAGCGGGCCTCATTGCGCTTGTCAATGGTTGTAAGCAGCTCGAATTCATGCCCGCATTTTGTACAACGATATTGATGAAGCGGCATTGAGCATTTCCTCCAGACAAAAACTATATATATTATAACCCATGATACCGCCAAACGCTAGAATAGGCTATAGAAGAAACACAGATGAAAAACCGAAATTAGGAAACAAATAGAACTCGATAGTTACAGAAATACCAAATATGCCTGCAACGTGTTCACAGCGCAGCGGCCAAACTGTTCACATCGCGAGGATGTTGACAGTATGGGGGAGCAACGTATTCACAACGAGAAAATGCACCCTCCGGATGCACACCCCCTACGTCCAAATACAGATAAAACCTTATGCAGATACCGATAGATCGTGCATAAGGTTTTTCATATGTTTTTAGCCGCAAATGACTGTATTAAGCGTCTATCCCGGTTGAAAAGCATCAAGGCATGAAAAAGCCTCTCCTTATCAGGAGAGGCAGTGGTCGCAACAGGACTCGAACCTGTAACCCCCGCGATGTGAACACGGTGCTCTACCAACTGAGCCAACGCAACATAAAATATTAGTGGTTGAAATTTAGCGCCGAAGCCAGGAACGAGGAAAAAAAAACGTAGAAGGACAGCAGGCGGGACGTCATGATTTCATGACGGATCGCCGCTGGCATTCATCGGAAGATGGATGCCAGCGGCGCGAGTTTCAGTCCCAAAACACACTTATAAGGTTAATTGATCAAATACAAGATGAAAACAAATACTGGATCGGCTTGGAACAGTATACGAAGATAGCAGCGTAAAAACAGGGAGTGTTATTAACGCAGGGCAAAGTGCCCTGCCTTATCATTTTCCATAGACTTGAACAATTCTGGCAGAAAGCTGCCACCACTCCTTCGTTTTTACAGATACCGCCTTGATAACCATGGGCTTTTTAGATATGATATTAGATAATAGAATTGGAGTTTATGGAAGAAATAAAACACATGGATTGATAGCTTTTTAAACCCCGGGAGGTTCAGAGAATAAACTATGTATCAGACTGAAAAAGCATTGAAGCAGGCTGAAGAAGTTGGCGGTAGGAATGGATTAAACTGTATCGCGGAGCTTGATCCGACAGCGCTCGTTCAGGCAGCTTCCGCACAGAAGGATCTGCCTTTATCCGGCGTTCCTGTCCTGATCAAAGACAATATTGATGTCAAAGGCTTGCATACCACAGCAGGAAGCCTGGCGCTGGAAGATAATATCGCCCTGACTGATGCGCCGGTGATCCGCAATCTCCGACGGAACG
>JAFZLE010000349.1 GCA_017551645.1 Clostridia bacterium
ATGCCGTCTCCACGCTCATCTTTCTTCCCATGTCAGAACGCCATCCTCACGTGTTGTTCTGGCGAGACGGGCGGCAGGCCCAGCTTTTCCCTGCCATAGTTCACGTAAAACCGGTAGTTTTCTATCGGCACTCCGTTGGGGATTCGGTGGTCCAGTGCGAACACCGTGCCGCCGCCCGTCAGAGGCGCGCGCAGCTTGTAATCCAGTTCCCTTTTCACGTCCTCGATGCTGCCCCTCAGGGCGAATTTGTCTATACCGCCCTTGAACGCAAGGCGTTTTAAGTACTTTTCCCTGAGCTTGAGCATGTCCATGCCCGCCTTGGGCTCCAGCGGGTACACGCAGTTGACGCCCGCGCCGACGATCTCGTCCAGTATGGCGTTTATGTTTCCGTCCGAATCCTGGGAGAACAGCCGGGCGCCCGCCTTCCGCGCCGCGTCCCACACCCGCCGGTAATAGGGGCTGATAAAGCTTCTGAACAGCTTGGGGCCTATCATTGGTCCTGATGCGCCCGCCATGTCCTCGTGCACGCACAGCACGTCTATGCCGACTTCATTTGCGATTATCTCTATCCCCTTAACGCACAGGTCCCCGAAGGTGTCCAGCATGTCCTCTATCATTTCCGGCTCATCGTAGTAGGCGCAGCACAGGTTCTTTTCGCCCATCAGGTTGCGGGGCTCGTCGAATCCGCCGGGCATCCACATGGTGACCAGCGCGCCCTCGCTCCGTGCGGTCTTCAGCCTTTTGAGCGCCTCAAGGTCCACTCTGGAGATGTCGAAAGCGTACCAGGACCTGACTTTTTCCCAGTCTTCCGGTGTCTCCACGGGATAGGAAAACGGCAGGGGTATTGTGGCGCATTTCCTGCTCAGGCGCATCTTGCGGCCCATGGAGTCTATGGAAAGCTGCTCCGACTCAGTCTCGGAGATTATGCGCGGTATTATGCCGCTTCTGGGGGAAATGTTAAGCGGCGCACCCGCGCACCTGACATAGTCCCAGCCGAAAGCCTCCAGCGTGAGTTCCTTTTCTTCCGCACCCTGGCTTCTCCACTCTTCGTCCAGCCCTATGAGCAGCCCGAACAGCTCGGTGAACATTTCGCGGGGGCTTTCACCGAAGGTCATGTGGCTCAAATATTCTTCCCGCGTCCAGCGCATTTTTTCCTCCCTGAAAGTGGAACAATCGTTTCGCGGCCGCCGTCTAAAAGACAACCGAACCAAAGGGGGTCATGATATGAAAAGGCTAATATCCCTTACGATAGCTTTGATACTGATAATAGCCGCAGCCGCGCCTGCCTTCGCGGAGACCTACGCCTACGTTAAAACGCCCACCAAGGACGGCACCGTTTACGTGCGTAAGGTGGCTGGCGCGGGTCAGCCCATACTGGGCGTGGCCAACAACGGCGACGCGCTGATCATACTTAAGAAAGGCAATACCTGGCACCGCGTGAGAGTTATCAGGACCGGCGTGGAAGGCTATATGTACGGAGCGTACATACACTTTATCTCTTCCGGCTCCTCGTCCTCGTCCTCCTCTTCCTCCTCGTCTTCCGGCGGGCAGGAGGCCAGCGGATACTACAATCCCACCTACTACACCACGGATCCTTCCGTCGTAGATACCGACACCGTGATAAACAAGTACGTAACGGTGCAATCCTCCGACGGCTACGCGAATCTTAGGTGGGGCCCCTCTACCAGCTGGGGCATCATCTGCAAGGAGTACAACGGCGAAAAACTGTGGGCTCTGGACCAGAACGGTTCCTGGTACCGGGTGGTGGACAACGCGGGCCGCGTGGGTTATGTGTCCAGCAAGCTCACTAAGCTGGGCAGCACCGTGAGCAACTCTTCCGGCAGGACCGGCGTCATCCGCTCTTCCGACGGCTACGCTTCCGTAAGGAGCGGCCCCGGCACCTCTTACGGCCAATTATACACCCTGAGCGTGGGGCAGTCAATCACCGCCTACACCTCAAACGGCGACTGGCTGAGAGTGACCCTGCCCGACATCTGGAGCGACGCCTACGTGTACAGGACGCTTATACGCTTCTATTCAAAGGCCCGCACCACCGGCAACGTGAATATGAGAAGCGGCCCCTCCACCTCCTATTCCAGGATAACCGTGCTGTCCAACGGCACCAACGTGCACCTGCTGGCTACCGACGGTTCCTTCTGCCGGGTAGACACGGGTTACTCCACCGGCTACGTCAGCAAAAAATATTTGAGCTACTAAGGCCGTCTGGGCTTGAAACCGGCTCCTTAAATGTGATAAAATCTTGACCGTGGAAAGCTGCCGCTTTACGCGGTCATTTTAATTGGGAGGACGAGTTATATGCCCGATACCGTATTAAGTCAGTTTACCCAGAGCTATACCGAAGAGAAACAGGCTTCCTCAAAGAAGCTTAAGATCGGCATCATCGGCTGCGGCTGGATCGCCGAAGCCCACATCGAGAGCTATCTGGAAATGGACGACGTGGAGATCGTCGGCGCGGCGGATCTTATCCCCGGCAAAGCGGAAGCGTTCATGAAGCGCTACGGTGTCGAGGGCGTGCGCTTCTACCCCAGCCACAAGGAGCTTATAGACAACGAGCAGCTGGACGGCGTGAGCATCTGCACCTACAACACCCAGCATGCCGCCCCCACCATCTACGCCTTAAAGCACGGCGTGAACGTACTGCTGGAGAAGCCCTTCACCGTCACTCTTGACGAAGCCATAGAGGTCATGAAGGCGGAAAAAGAGAGCGGCAAGGTGCTCTCCATAGGCTTCCAGCCCCGCGGCGACCTGAACATGCAGATGATAAAGAAGATCGTGGAAAGCGGCGCGCTGGGCAAGGTCTACTACATCCAGACCGGCGGCGGCAGGCGCAGGGGCATCCCCAATTCCACATTCATCGAAAAGGACACCGCCGGCATCGGCGCCCTGGGAGACATCGGCTGCTATTCCCTGGACATGGTACTCAACGCCATCGGCTATCCCAAGCCCCTGACCGTGAGCGGCTACAAGAGCGCCTACTTCGGGCAGAACCCCGAGTACGCCACCGCTGACCGCTTCCATACCGCCGAGGAAAACGCCAGGCGTTTCTCCGTTGACGACTTTGCCGCCGCGTTCGTGCGCCTGGAAGGCGACATAATCCTGGACTTCCGCATCTCCTGGGCCATGCACATGAACACCCCCGGCGATACCATCATCCTGGGCACCAAGGCGGGCCTTCGCATCCCCTCCACCGACTGCTGGAACGGCTCTGTGGGCGGTGAGATGACCCTGTACCACGACCTGGCGGGCGTGCGCATGGAGGAGAAGATCCCGATCCTCAAGGACAACAGCGGCCACGGCCTGTTCTACAAGAAGATCCGCGGCTTCCTGGACGCCATAATCAACGGCACTCCCGCGCCCGTGCCCTCCAGCCAGATCGTGATCAACCAGGCGATCATCGACGGCATCTGCAAGAGCGCCGAGCTGGGACGCGAGATCGAGATCACCATACCCGAAGTCTGACACCGATAACGGAAAAGGGCGGATATCCGCCCTTTTCGTGTATAACAGAAAAGCGGCGGATCGCTCCGCCGCCGTTTTTTTATTCATTTCAGTTTTCGGGCTCCAGCAGGCCGTAATCGCCGTCTTTCCTCACGTACAGCACGCACACCTTGCCGGTATCCGCGTTGTCGAACAGGTAGAAGGAGTGGCCCAGCTGCTCCAGCTGCATGATGGCGTCATCCACGCTCATGGGCTTAACCTGGAAGCGCTTTACCTTTACGACTTTGCGCTCGGGCTCCTCCTCTACGGCGGGCTCCTCCGGGGGCAGGAACGCCTCGGTGGGCAGTGGCGCGGGAGAGCGGAATTTTTTGTCCAGCTTGGTGCGGTGGCGGCGGATCTGGCCCTGCAGTTTGTCTACCGCCTTGTCCACGGAGGCGTACATGTCGTTTGTGGTCTCCTCGGCGCGGAACAGCATGCCCCTGTGAGTGATCGTTATCTCAGCTATGTTCTTGCCCGCCCTTTCAAGGGTGAACTTCACCTGCGCGTCGGCGTCGGGCCCGAAAAACCAGTCAAGTTTCTTGATTTTCTTATCCGCGTAGTCCTGAAGGCTCTCGGTAACGTCCATAAAACGTCCGTAGTATTTGATGTTCATATATCGTACCATCCTTTCCGAAACAACGGTCGGGAAAACTTCCCGTGTTTTGTTATTCCACACCGTATGTTAATTTTCCTGCCTCAGCCGTAAATATTTTTTTAGCCCGCGAAACTTAACCTTTGGGTAGTATCATATGGGCGAGGTGAGAATATGAGACCGCATCTGGTTATTTTCGATATGGACGGCACCGTGCTGGACACGCTGGAAGACCTGCTGAACGCCCTTAACTATGCGCTGGAAAAGCACGGTCACGGACGCAGGACGCTCGCGCAGATGACCGCCTATGTGGGCAGCGGACTGTACGCCATGGTCACCCGCGCCCTGGGCAACTGCGATGACAAGGCCGTGTGCGACCCCGTCTTCGCGGATTTCAAGGCGTATTACCTGGAGCATTACAATGTGCTTACCCGCCCCTACCCCGGCATCCCCGAACTTATCAAGGCGCTTAAGGCGGAAGGCGTAAAGTGCGCCATATCCTCCAACAAGGTAGACAGCGCCGCGGGTGAGCTTTCCCGGGCGCATTTCGGAGATCTGGTGGACATGTGTGTTGGCGAAAGCCCCTTTACTCCCCGCAAGCCAGACCCC
>JAFZLE010000350.1 GCA_017551645.1 Clostridia bacterium
AATGGCGTATTTCCTGGTCCATTCCAGAGCCTTTTTGTATTCTTTCTTGTCGTATATGCCTTCGGTCATGCGGCGGATTATCTCAACTTCGTCTACGCTTTCCACGCGCATGCCAAGATATTCTTCTACAAACTCGGGAGAAATGATGGAACCGGCGATACCCATGCATATGGAACCGATCTGCAGGTAGCTCTTGCCCCTCATTGTAGCGACGGCAACGGCGGCGCGGCCGAACCTGAGCAACTTTTCTTTTACGTCTTCGGGAATGTCGGTGCAGGTCGCGTCCTGAACATCCCGTCCGTAGATCCCAAACGCCGGCAGGCCTTTCTGGGCATGGGAAGCAAGAACGCTGGCAAGATACACCGCACCGGGCCGTTCGGTGCCGTTAAAGCCCCAAACCGCCTTTATGGTATCCTTTTCCATGTCCATGGTCTCGCTGCCGTAGCACCAGCAGGGAGTAACGGTCAAGGTAATGGCTACGCCTTCCTTTTTGAACTTGGCGGCGCAGGCGGCGGTCTCGCCGACTCTGCCTATCGTAGTATCGGCAATGACTACTTTTACCGGTTCGCCGTTGGAATATCTCAGATTATCATCAAACAGCTTGGCCGCGGATTTGGCCATGTTCATGGTCTGGTCTTCAAGAGACTCGCGTACTCTGAGGGCCCCTCTTCGTCCGTCAATGACGGGACGTATGCCTATCGCCGGATATTCGCCTATCAGTCTGCTTTTAGCCATATTAAACCTCCACAGTTTTTGTACAGATTAATTATACTCAATTCTTATCTTGTTTTCAAGATTCAGGGCGATATATATTTGCCTTAAAGCTGCGCATACCTTTTAAGAGCAGCGATATCCTGTTTTGCCGTATCCGGATCGGCGCCCTCTCTAAGCACTGATATACCGGGTCTTATTTTGTTGAGCTTTTTGTAAAAGTATTCATGATCGAAAAAGCCTTCTCCGATCAAGCAGCTTTTGAATTCTCCGTTTACCACTATCGCGTCTTTGGCATGAACAGCCACGATCCTGTCGCCGAACACGTCGAACGCTTTGTCGATTATCCTGTGCTGATCCCCGGTCTTATCAGGCGCGATCAGGTTGAACGGATCAAATACTATCTGCAGATTTGGGCTTGATATGTCGCTTAACAGCTTACCTGTCAGCTCCGGAGTATTGAGCGTATGGCACCATACCGGTTCGATGCCTACGAATACACCGAAAGACTCCGCTCGCTTTACCATACGTCTCACGCTGTCAAGCAGCAGCTCATACTGTGTATCTCTGTCCGCCTCCGTACAGTTGCTGGTCTCAGTCGCCACAATGTTGCTGCCCAGCATCCTGCAATAGCTGAGCTGCTCCTCAAAGCGCCTGATACTGTCCTGGCGCAGTGCTTCATTCTGCGTGCCCGGGTCGATATAACATCCCAGTACTGCTATCTCAAGTCCTCTTTGCTCAAACGCTGTCCGTACCTCATAGGCAAAGCCCGGGTTCAGATGCCCGTATTCGGGAAGAAATCCTTCGATCGACTTATGCAGAGCCAACTGCAGGCAGCAAAACCCTGCTTCAGAGATCCTGTCCGCTACCTGCCTGGGCGTACCTTTTCCGTAGTCGTGCCCTCTTACGCCTATTCTCATTGTTTTTCCTCCAATCTGTCGATCGCGCGACTGGCGGCAGCCAGCACAAATTCGTCCTTCGATCCAGCAAGCTCTTCCAAAAGCGGCAAAAGGTCTGTGCGTTCGTTATTGGCTGCCAATACGCATGCCTTACATATCATTCGGGTATTTCTCGCAAGATTTGGGCCGATTATATCCGGCAGATCGCCCAATTCGCCCATAAGCAGTTTTTTCAGCGGATATGTAAAAGAACGCTCGCTGCCATACACTTTGTTATGCGGGCAGACCATTTGGCATACGTCGCAGCCCAGCAGTCTGTTGCCCAGAAGCGATTCGACTTCTTTTGGTATTTCTTTTTGTTCGCTTACCGAACGCAGGCAGCGGTCAGGGTCAATATATCCCGTGTCCGAGATGGCTTTGCTCGGGCACGCCTTTACGCAGCGCTCGCATTTTGAGCAGTCTACAGGTGAAAAGCCAGCAGATAAAATGCTCAGCTCAAATTCGTTATCCGTGATAATGTTCTGAATATGAAAAGCAGAGCCTATGCCGTCTATATACGTAAGTGAGTTAAGCCTCTGAATTCCTATGTTGTATTTTACTATAGCGCTTTTAAGCGGTATATTCGCATTGTATATAGCATGCGCTCCAGAATTAATCAATATACTGGTAAGCTCTTTTGTGCCTTTGTAAGCTTTCTGTGACGCCCTGTAATATGTTGAGATAACGCCTTCTCTTGAACCATTGTTTTCTGCCAGTTCATAAGGCATTATCATCAGTATCAGCGTTTTTGCGCCGGGCAGTACCTCTTCGGGCGAAGAAACGAGTTTGCTGTAATTCGTAGGTATGTCATCTACCGGGAGGAAATAAGTCTTGACAAAACCCAGGTGTTCGGCAGCTGAGACAAACTCGGAATCTGATATCATATCTCGATAAGCCCCGTGCGCGCGGCATGGAACAGGTACTGCTGCACAAGCCCGCAGTTGGGTCCAAGCAGCCTTCTGGCTTCGCCGCACATATACTCGCGGCTGCCATGCACGTCGAACCAGCTTTCCATCAATCGGCTAACCCACACATCCACAGGAAACGCGTCCGTATGCCCTGTGCCAAACAATAATACGCAGTCAGCAACCTTAGGACCGACGCCCTTTAGTCTCGTTATTTCTTTACGGGCAGTTTCCACTTCCATTTCCTTAAGCGATTCGAGCGGGAAGCCGTCTTTTACGAGCTTCGAGGTCTCTACGATGTATTCCGCCCTGTAGCCGCAGGTGACCTGAGTCTTCAGCACGTTAGGATCGAGCTTCGCGAGCGTGGATGGTTCTGGAAAACCGTACAACGTATGACCTTTATACGTATACCTGTCGCCGTACTTCTCGCAAATGCCGAGCACGAGTCCTCTTATCCGCTTCACGTTATTGTTCTGAGAGAGCAAAAACGCGATCAAAGCTTCCCATATAGGCTGGTTTAATACCCGCAGCCCCGGCAGCATATCTATCGCCTTGACCGCGGTGGGAAAAGCGCAGCACTGCTGTTTAAGCAGAGCGTAATCTCTGCCGTCGTCAAAGTATTTCTTCGCGAAATCGTCTTCATCGCGGCTCGTTCTTACTTTGCCGTCAACGATGCTCACATACTCGTCGTCCAAAAACTGCCAATGGAAAACCTGCGCGCTGTCGATCAGCGTAAGCTGCTCATCAAATTCTCTCATAAATCTCCGCTATATAAAAACCCGCCCGGGTAGCTCCCGAACGGGTTTTAAATACTTATTATTCGGCTGCCGCTTCAGTCTGAGGATAGATGCTGACCTGCTTCTTATCTCTGCCCAAGCGTTCAAAACGAACAATACCATCCAGCTTCGCGTAGAGAGTGTCATCGTCGCCGATGCCTACGTTCAGACCGGGATGAATTTTAGTGCCGCGCTGACGAACAAGAATATTGCCCGCTAAAACGAACTGACCATCCGCACGCTTAACGCCAAGCCTCTGAGCATGGCTGTCACGACCGTTACGGGAGGAGCCCATTCCCTTTTTATGCGCGAACAGCTGAAGATCCATTCTAAACATGTTTCTACCTCCGTTCAGTGATTGTCACGCGAACGTTATTTCTATAACGCTCGTCCTGGGAAAGCTCTGTCAGCGTTTCGTAAAGAGTTTCAAGAAGGACCTGGCACTTTGTAAGCTTATCTTCGGACTGACCATCCTCAAGAAACAGCTCAAAATATCCTTTGTTGTCAAGCTTGTATCGCGCCCTGGCGCCAACAACATTCATTATGCCTTTGGCGCAGCTCTGTGTCAGAGCGCTAACCGCCGCGCACACAATGTCGCTTCCCTGCTCGGAAAAACCGGAGTGCCCTTTAGCGGTGTAACCCAACAACGTTCCGCCGGAATCTCTCAGAAAACTGACTCGCGTCATCTTTAAGCGTTAATGGCCGTAATCTCAACCTTGGTGTAAGGCTGGCGATGTCCCTGCTTTTTACGCTCATTCTTCTTGGACTTATACTTGTAGACAATGATCTTCGCGCTTTTTACCTGAGATAACACTTTGCCTTCAACATTGGCGCCCTCTACGACGGGAGTACCAATCCGAGTCTCGTTGTCATTTCCGATAAGCAGAGCGTCGAAGCTGACCGTTTCGTCCGCCTGAGCATTGAGCTTTTCTACAAAGATCACGTCGCCCTGCTGGACGCGGTACTGCTTGCCACCTGTCTTAATGACTGCGTACACGCGTTGCACCTCCTATACTCTAATCTCGCCCGGCTGAGGCAGTGTATGCACACTTTTACAGCCACTCCGGAGCGGCTTACCAAATAATTATAATACATACCGTGCCGTATGTCACGTTAATTCTTCAATAATTTTATATATAAAAACCGTCGGCTGCCCTTTTCAGCCGACGGCACTTGTGCTCTATTGTTTCGGAAGCCTCCCTCCCGGACAAGCCGGGAGGGAGATGCAAACGCATTACTTGTTGGCCAGATAAGCCTCGTAGTAGTCGATGAAGATCTGGAGATACTCTTCGTAGCCCAGGTCTTTCAGGGTCTGGAAGTAGGTGGCCAGGTTCTCTTCGTTGATCTCGAGCTCACCGGAGATGAACTTGACGTAGGTCTCGTTCACGTAGGAGTTGATCTCGGTGCGGAGCTCACCCATGCGGGTGTTGGTCGCAGCGTCGAAGAAGCGGATGTTCGGATAGGTATCTACCAGGTAAGGCAGCACGTTCACATCCTGCTTGTTGTTGTACTGGGTGGGATTGACAGGACGGGTGCCCTCGCCCCACAGGTCAACGTTCAGGCCCAGATAGCCGCCGATGATGCCCTGGATGCGCATGTTCTGATAGTCGCCGAAGGTGTTAAAGTCACCGTCGACCATCTCCTGGCACTTGTAGACGTAACGGCCCTGATCATTGAGCTCGGTCCAGTAACCGCTCTTCAGACCGCACAGCCATTCGGATTCCTCCTGAGAGGGGCCCCAGTGGCTCATGAGGTAGTTGTCATAGTCATACAGCCAGTCGACCCAGGTCATCAGACGCTCGATCTTCGCAGGATCGCAGGAAGCACCGATGCAGAAGCTCTGGCAGTTGATGGCATTGTAGCTGCGGGCGATGGCGGGCTCGTCGTTCCACTCGCTGGTCAGCGGGATGGCCGCAGTCCACTCGAGGGCGTTCAGAGCGTTGTTGGTGTTCTGGTCGAAACCGGTCAGGTCTTCAGCCTTCTGCTGAGCAGTCTGGCTGCCGGCATACTGATCGTCGAACACGTCAGCAGAGAAGTAGCCAGCTTCGATGTACTCCTTCATGGTCTGCATGAATAGGGGGAAGCGCTCCTCATCAGCATAGATGAAGCAGGGAGTGCCGTCAACGTCGTCCAGAGCCACAGCGGTCAGATAGCCTGCGCTGTCGGTGATCCAGCCGTAAGCGTTGGCGATGAAACGGGGCTGGTTGCCAAGGTCACCGGTCAGGGGGACGATGGTCTTGCCTTCGTTCTCGGGCAGCTCTTCACGGGCTTTGAACGCGGCCATGACTTCGGTGAACTCATCAAGAGTGGTGGGCACTTCGAGTCCGGCTTCGTCCAGCCAGCGCTGGTTGATGAAGAAGGTCATCAGGGGGCTGTTCGCATTCTGGATGCAGCCCAGGGCGTAGATGTGACCGTCAGAAGCGGTGATGGTCGCCTTGTACTGAGGATACGCCTCATAGATGCGGCTCAGGTTGGGCATGATCTCGGGAGTGATGTACTCATCCAGAGCAACCAGGTTGTGGTTGGTCACGCCCTGCTCAACGACGGTGGAGCTGTCCATGAACAGCTGATAGAACACGTCGGGCATGTCGCCGGAGGCGAACGCAGTGGACTTGTAGGTACCGGTCTCAGTCAGCTGAGTCACGGTGAAGTTGATGCCGAAGTACTCGCGGCAGAAATCCCACCACCAGATATTCTCGGCGTCGCCCTGGCTGGAACGCTGATAGATGGCGACGGTGGCGTCGATCATGTCAGTGTATCCGCCGTAGTAGGTCTTCTCCTCGGCGAGACCGGACGCCAGGCCCAGAACCATCACCAGAGCGAGAAGCATGCAAAGCAGTTTCTTCATGAAAAGAGATCTCCTTTCCAAATTTTGCGTGGGTGATTAACCCTTTACAGAACCGATCATAACGCCTTTGACAAAGTGCTTCTGAACAAAGGGATAGAGCACAAGCATAGGCAAACAGGCGATGAAGATAATGGCGTACTTCATGGTGGTCACCAGGAAAGCCTGATGCTGCATCTCCATCTGGTCCTCAAGCGTCATGTTCTGAAGATCGAGGGACTGTGTGGAGTCCAGTATCAGTATCTGCCTGAGCCGCAGCTGAAGCGGCCACTTCGTCTGATCGGTAATGTATATGAACGCAGTATACCAGCTGCCCCACGTACCCACAGCTGCGTACAGCGCCATAACCGCAACGATAGCTCCCGATAGAGGCATCGCGATCTTGATGAAGGTCTGCCACTCTGTGGCACCGTCTATATAAGCCGATTCGTATACCTCTGACGGTATGCTGGTTTGATAGTATGTTCGTGTGATGACCAGGTTGGAATAACCTACGCCCATACCGACGATCATTATCCAGCGTGTATTGATAAGACCCAGCGACTTATTGAGCATGTAAGACGGTATCAGGCCGCCTGAAATAAACATGGTTGCAAAGAAGTACCAGGTAATGGCGAGGCGGCCGGGCATATTCTTTTTGCTCAGCGCGTAAGCGGCGGGTATGGTCAGCGCAAGAGTATACAGAGTATGCGTGATCGTATAAATTATGGTATTCCCGTAACCGATCCATATCTTTTTTTCGGCGAATACTTTTTGATACGCCTCGAAAGTGAATGAGTTGGGCCAGAAATACAGCTGGCCACGAACCGCTTCTTCCGGAGATGCGAATGAAACGATCAGCACGTACCACATCGGGTATATCATTATAAGCGTTATCAGAACTATCAACGCTATATTGACAACGTCAAATATGACATCGCCCGTGGACCGTTTGATGCGGTTATTCGTTTTCAAAGCAGGCGCGTTCGTCATGCCACACACCTCCTTACCACAGCGTCACATCTGAGACGCGACGGGCGAATGTATTCGTCATAATGATGAGTATGAGGTTCACGATAGAGTTGAACAGTCCGATGGCCGAAGATGTATCCCAGTAGATCGTGCTTCCGCCCGCGCCCAGAGTCAGCTCGTAAACATATGTGGAAATGACTCGGGAAACGCTTATGTTTCGCTGTGTCTGAAGCAGGAAGACTTTTTCAAAGCCGACGCCCAGTATGCCACCAACTCGGAGGATCAGCAGTATTACTATTGTTGGAAGTATTGTTGGAATATTCACGTGAATAACGATATCCCAGCGAGTAGCGCCGTCGATTCGGGCTGCCTCAATTAGGTCAGGCGATACGTTTGCGAGGTTGGCAAGATATATTATCGTGCCCCAGCCAAGGCCCTGCCATACGCCGGACCAGATGTAAAGATGGTCAAAAGTATCGGTGCGGTACAAAAACTCTATCGCTTCGCCGCCCAAGGCAACTATGGCTTTGTTTACTATACCGGTAGAAGCGTTGAAGAACATGTGCACCATTGAGCAGACAACAACTGTCGAGATGAAGTGCGGCATGTAGCTTATCATCTGTACGGTCTTCTTGAACTTCTTGCTGGTCAGCTCGTTAATCATCAGCGCGAAGATGATCGAGCAAGGGAATGTGGCAAACGAGTACAGGCTGATCCTTATCGTATTCCAAAGAATGGCCCAGAATGACGGTCGGGCAAAGAACCATCTGAAATGGTATAGACCGTACCACGGACTATGCAGGATGCCAAGATTGGAGTCAAAATCCTTAAACGCGATAAGCACGCCGTAAAGCGGAATATAATGCCAGATAAACGTGGTCACGATCGGAGGCAAGACCATCAGATAGAGCTGCCAGTAACGCCCCATCAAACGGATCTTATTCCTGGCTTTCTGCTTAAATGATTCTTTGTGAGATATGCCTGCGGAAAGCGCGCCTGTCAAGTTATTTCATCCCCTTCCGTCAACCGCAGCGGTGCAGAGATCTTACTCTGGACCAACTAAAACCTATATCGATAATAAGCTATTTAATCATATTTGTTATTATATCACAAACAGTTCGTTAAGTCTATATTTTTATACAAAAATAATCACACATATTTTTTACAATCAACCTTGTTTGTCATACTGCAAAATGCATAAAACACCCGAATAAAACACTGTTCGGGTGTTTTCAGTATGATATACGTTTATAGGTTTTTCAGAGCTGCTACGAACTCTTTGGGATCCCCGGCTTTGAAGAATGCCGAGCCCGCCACCAGCATGTTCGCTCCCGCTTCTACGGCGGATGCTGCGGTCTGGGTGTTTATTCCCCCGTCCACCTCGATTATGGGAGAAACTCCTTTTTGTTCGCACATCGATTTGATCTGTCTGACTTTGTCCAGCGTGAACGGTATCAGTTTTTGTCCGCCTTTGCCGGGTTCGACAGTCATTATCAGAATAAGATCCACCAGATCCAGCACGTCAGTAAGCGCGTCCACATTCGTAAACGGCTTTATGGAAACTCCCGCGAGGCATCCGCATTCCCTTATAAGCTTCAGCGTATCGGCCATCCCGAAGCCGGCTGCTTCCTGATGTATGGTGATATATCTCGCGCCTGCGTCGGCAAATGCCTTTATGTGTTTTTCGGGATGCACGATCATCAGGTGCACGTCCATCGCGATCGGTTTTTTTGAAAGGAAATCCAGCAGGCCTTCACCGAACGTGATCGCGGGTACGAATTCGCCGTCCATAACATCATAGTGCAAAGCGTCTGCGCCGGAAGCGATTACTTTGTCGACCGCTTTATCAAAGTGCAGATAATCCGCTGCTAGAAGGCTTGGGGAAACTTTAATCATATCTGCGGTTCCACCTTTCCTTTAATTCATTTAACAGCATGACGTATCTGTCATAACGTCCGTGGGAAATCTCTCCGTTCCGGAGTTTTTCTTTCACGGCGCAGTCCGGCTCGCTTACATGTAAACAGGGTGAGAACCTGCACGTTTTGCCTCGGGTCGAAAACTCCGGGTAATAATCAGCCAGTTTCTCGGGCTCCATCAATTCAAGCTCCAGCAGGCTGAAACCTGGCGTATCCAGAGCCGCTCCTCCGCTTTCAAGGGGTATGAGCCTGCAATACCGCGTGGTGTTTTTGCCCCTGCTGATCTTTTCGGATATGTCTCCTGTCTCCTGTGTTTCGCCGTACAGTGCGTTGATCAGGGAACTTTTACCCACGCCCGACTGCCCGGCGAAAGCGAAAGTCATGCCCCTTAGAGCGTTCTTAAGCGCGTCAAGCCCTTCCCCTGTTTTGGCGCTTACCGAAAACACTTTGACTTCAGTATGCGCGTAGTCATTTACTATCGCATTAGGATGATCCGGACATTCATCCATTTTGTTGATCGCTATTATCGGTTTAATCTCATTCTTTCTGGCAAAAACGATCAAACGGTCGCACAGCAGCAGGTCCGCTTGCGGGGAAGACGCGGAAAGCGTTATGACCAGGGCGTCCAGATTTGCCACAGGCGGTCTGATGAGGGCATTTTTCCGGGGGAGCAGCTTCAGTATCCAACCATCCTCTTTGCCCTTGCCCGGTTCAAACTCTATCCAGTCTCCCACAAGAGGCTTCTGCTGTCCACGCCTGAGTTTGCCCTGGGCTTTGAGAGTGCAGATATCCCCTTTGCCGTTTGCGGCGTAATAAAACCCGCCTACGCCCTTTATTATCCTACCTGTGCCTCTCATTGGAAATCGACTTCCTCAGAGATGCGAAGTATACCGTCGAAATAGATATCTATCTGGTGTTCTCCGCCCTCGTCGCTTTCAAGCTCAAGATATATGACCTCGTCCATTTCGCAGTCCCTGTTAAATATCTCCTGTTCTACGCCGGACGGGGATTTGAGCATAAGTATCACATTCATGCTCAGAGGTATCTTCAAGCCGTATGTGGCGGTGTATTTGACCGGATTCTGAAGGGATACATAGAGTTTTACCGTGGAGCCCTTGCTTACCAGCGTACCCGCGCCGGGAGACTGCAAAAGCACTGTGTCAGGGTTTCCGTCATCCGAATAGGCGTATACTATCTCATACGCCAGGCCGCGCGTCTCCAGCGCCTCCATTGCCGAAAGGCGTGTCTTCCCTGTCAGGGGCGGAACTTGCTGCAAAAGCGCGTTTATAGTCAAGGTGACCGTTTCGCCGGGCTTTGCCGTATCTTCATTCGGTGACTGCTCGAGCACAGTCCCGTTTTTCTGTTCCGCGTCATAAGTGTATCTGGCAAGCACGGTCGGGAAGCCGTGTTCTGAAAGCACTTTGAACGCTTCATCGCTGTCCATTCCAACCGTATTCGGAAGTGCGATAGGCTCGGCGCCGAGGCTTACGGTAAGCGACACTGAGCGGTTTTGCCTGCTTCTGCCTGACTGGGGTGTCTGTGATATTACGAGCCCCTCGTCTACTGTGTAGGAATATTCGTATTCCGTTACCGCGTACAGCTGAGATTTCTTGATCTGCTCTACCGCCGCCTCTTCCTGCAGTCCCACGACCTCCGGAACATCCACTCCGTAAAGGATATCGCTTACGTTCACGAAGCCGTAGACTATCAGGGATACGATAGTGATAACGCTCAGCGCTATAAGCAGAGAATTCAAACCGTTTCTGAACAGGAACGCTCCGAGAGCCGAGCGGTTGACGAAACCGCCTTTGGGGTATCTGAGGGAGCGCTTAAGGTCTTTGCTGAGGTTAGCCGCGGTCTGGTAGCGCATTTCGGGCTTTTTCTGCAGCGCTTTTAGCACCACTTCGTCCAGGCCCTTGGAAATGTTCTTGTTTATCAGACGCATGGAAGACGGCAATGTCTTTATATGCTGCAGCGCGATTGCTACGGGCGTATCGCCGTCAAAAGGCACGGTTCCGGTGAGCATCTCGTATAGCACGATGCCCATGGAATAAATGTCGCTTCTGGCGTCCGCTTCGTTATACTGCGCCTGTTCCGGAGAAACATAATGCACGGAGCCGACTACTATATTGCTGTTGGTGGTCACCGAGCCTTCCTTGCTGCCTGCCATGCGGGCGATGCCAAAGTCGGCAACTTTTACGTTGTCATCTTCGTCTATCAGTATGTTATCCGGTTTTATATCTCTGTGGATTATGCCTTTTTTGTGGGCGTGGCTGAGCGCGTCAAGTATTTTGACCGCATACCTGACGCATCTGGTTTCGGACAGCGGACCCTCATCCCGTATGATCTCGCTAAGAGTACGGCCGTTTATGTACTCCATCGTGATGTACTGGGTATCCTGGTCGCTCCCGACGGTGTACAGTTTAACGATATTGGGATGAGACAGGCTCTGGGCAGCAGTGGCTTCGTGCCTGAAGCGTTTGATGAAATCCGCGTCCTTACGATATTCGTCCTTCAATATTTTGAGCGCGACGATTCTGCCGGTCTTTTCGTCTTTTGCCTTGTAAACAACACTCATTCCGCCGGTGCCGATGGTGGATATGATGCTGTAACGGCCGGATATGAGCTTATTCACCATCGTCGTCTCCCTTAAGGGCAGCAACGGTGATATTGTCCCTTCCGCCGCCTAATATAGCCTTATCCCTCAGAACCCTGAGCATGTCGGGCAGAGAGATATCAATTTTGGATAATACAGACTTTATCTCCGCGTCATCCACATAATTCGTGAGCCCGTCGGAACACAGCAGCCAGATATCGTCTTTCCCGTAAGGCAGGACTTCGATCTGCGGGTCTATCTTTTCTTCCGCGCCTATACAGCGTGTGATTATGTTCCGTTTGGGATGGTTTTTGGCCTGTTCGCGGGTTATCGTTCCCGCGTCCACAAGCTCTTCCACAAAGGAATGGTCCTTTGATATCTTTTCAAGCTTTCCGTCTCTGTATAAGTAAATGCGGCTGTCGCCCACATATCCTATGCACACCTGTCCACCCGAGAACCAGGCGCATGAAAGAGTCGTGCCCATGTCATGCAATTCCTGGTTCTTCTGCGCCATCTCGTTCACGGTATCGTTAGCGTGTTTGAACGCTTCAGCCATTGTCTCTCTGCCGAAAGCTGCGTTTTTACGGCAAAGCACACTGACTACGGAGCTTACAGACATATAGCTGGCGATCTCGCCCGCGTTAAGTCCGCCCACTCCGTCAGCGACGCATAAAAGAGGCAGCCCATCTTTTGAAATATAATAATAATCTTCGTTTATTTTGCGTGTAAGGCCTATATCCGTAAGACCAAACAGCTTCATCTGGATTTGTCCTCCCTTATATGGCTCCGTCTGAGCTGCCCGCACGCTCCCTGTATATCGTCGCCCATCTCCCGGCGCCTGGTAACTGAGATATGCTCATTTTTCAGTGCGTCAATAAACTTGTTGGTCGTCGTTTCCGCAGGCGTATTCAGATTTCTTTCTTTTACGCTGTTAAGCGGTATCACGTTGACATGGCATTGCATCCCTCTTAGTATGGAAGCCAGTTCTGCCGCGTTCGCAGGGCTACAGTTAACGCCGTCCACCAGAGCGTATTCGAATATTACCCTGCGTCCGGTCTTTCTGATATAATACCTGCAGGCTTTGATTATATCTTTAATACTGTACGCGTTGGCGATGGGCATTATCTGTTTTCTGATCTCATCATTCGGCGCGTGCAGTGAAACGCACAGCGTTACGGGAATGTCTTCGTCCGCCAGGGAATACATCTTCGGCACTATACCGCATGTGGACATGGAAATATTCCTGCTGGAGATATTGAGCCCGTCTTTTTGGTTGACCAGGCGCAGGAACCGTACGACTTCGTCATAATTGTCAAGAGGCTCACCGCTGCCCATAAGCACGATGTTGTGGACTTTATCGTTGGGGTCTTTCTCCCCTATATGCCTGTTGGCAGCAAGTACCTGACCAAGTATCTCGCCGCCGGTTAGGTTCCTTACACAGCCGTCAAGCGTCGACGCGCAAAACCGGCAGCCCATACGGCAGCCTACCTGGGTGCTTACACATAGCGTACTGCCGTATTTATACTTCATCAGCACGCATTCTATCAGGTTCCCGTCATAAAGAGAATACAGATACTTTTCAGTACAGTCAAGCGCGCTTACGTAGCATTTGTCGATTTTTACGCCGCTGGTGATATATCTATGTGAAAGGCTTTCCCTGATTTTGCCGGGCAGAGAAAGCATCTCTTCTACTTCACAGCCCTTGTTTACCGCCTGCTGGATCTGTTTGGCCCTGTAGGCTTTTTCTCCCAAAGCCTCGATAACGCCGGCTATCTCGTCAGCGAACAGCCCTGCCAGCAGCAGCTTTCCGTTTATTTCCATTACGCGAGCCTTATCATTCGGGCAATGAAGAAACCTTCAAGCCCGTCCCTGTTGGGCAGCAGCTGCAATGTCCCGCCGTTTACGCGGCACCGCAGTTTTTCCGGCAGGTACGAGCAGTCCTCATCCAGTTTGAAATTCGGATGCGAATCAAGGAATCTCTTTATCTGCTCCTCATTTTCCTGAGGCAGCAAAGTGCAGGTCGAATACACCAAAGTTCCTGAGACTTTGACATACTCCGAGCAGGTGTCCAGGAGTTTTGCCTGAGTCGAGGCTATCTCGCTAAGCCTTGCTCTCGTTAGGTTATACTTGATGTCCGGCTTGTCCGACATAACGCCCAGCCCGGAGCACGGGGCGTCGATTATGACCGCGTCAGCGCTGTTTATCATATCGTTCCTGAGCAGGGTAGCGTCTTTCACCGAGCAGCGGATATTGTCAAGTTTCAGCCGTTTCGCGCCTGCTTTTATCAGGTCGACCCTGTGCTCATGCAGGTCCCAGGCATATACCCTTCCCGTGCCCTGCATCGTCTCTCCAAGCATGAAGGCTTTACCGCCGGGAGCGGCGCAGGCGTCGATCACATTCATACCCCTGCGGACTTTTGCGGCCATTGCCGCGAGAACGGCGCTTTCGCCCTGGATCGAGTACATGCCGTCATTGTACTGCTTTGTCTTGGAAAGATTGCCTGCCTTAAAGATCCGGTAACAGTGAGGCACTGCAGACTTTTCCCACTCATAGCCTTTTTCCTTCAAAAACGCTTCGGTCGCCTCATCGTCGGAACGGAGCAGGTTGGTCCTTATCGTTTCAAACCTGTTCTCTGGCCTGTAACTCAATATCTCTTCTGCTTCCTCTGGACCGTACGCTTCTATAAGCAGCTGAACCGCGTCACGGGAAGCGGAATACTCCGTCTCAAGATAAATTATGAG
Source organism: Clostridia bacterium (assembly GCA_017551645.1). Lineage (GTDB taxonomy): Bacteria > Bacillota > Clostridia > Christensenellales > Aristaeellaceae > RUG14130. The sequence goes on from JAFZLE010000350.1 coordinate 14,380, forward strand.
ATCGCTTCTGTCCGCTTCGCGCAGTTTGCCGGCTTCTTTATCCCGTAAAAGCTGTCTGAGCACACCGTTGACAAATCCGGATGCTTCCTGCTTTTTATAAAGCTTTGCCTGATTTACCGCTTCGTTTACGGCGGCGTGGTCAGGTATCCTGTCAAGGTACAGCAATTGCGCCACCGCGACATGCAGGATGCATACGATAATGTTGTCCGGAGGAGTCTCTATATACGCTCCGAGTATATGATCCGTCTTCTTCCTGTGCTCTATCGCCTGATAGAAGATGTTCGTGGCAAGCCGCCTGTCTTCTTCGCTGAGGCGTGACTCCCTCAGCTGCTTGTCCAGCGCAAGGTTGGAATAGGCGCCATTGTAATACACCTCATACAGCGCCCTTAACGCCAGGAGCCTGCTTTGGCTGGGCGCAACGGTGTAATCTGGTTTCACCTTGTTTGCCGGTATATTTTTATTGGAATTATAACGCTGATCCCTGTCTGAATAACTGCCCATTTATTCCCCCAAAATCGTGCCTATATCTATCTTCTTGCCTGATAAATATGCCTTTGCCGTCATCTGTTTCCCGCCGGGC
>JAFZLE010000351.1 GCA_017551645.1 Clostridia bacterium
TACACTGCCCACAAAGCCGCAGTTCAGCGTCTGGCCGCCGTAAACCAGGTGCGTGGGACGCAGCGCCACGCAGCCGACTATCTGATCGCCCTGTTTGGCCAGAAAATGGAAATCCTCCTGGCCTTCAGGGGCTTCGTCCCCGTAGACCTTGGGCAGCAGGCGCTTGAAGTCGTGCGGCACATGTGCCTGGGAAAACACATAGTTTATAAAATCGATTATGCGGGGCATTTCCCCCGGTTTTCCTCTTTCGTAAACAGTATTTGACATTCGGCAACACCTCAGCCGTATAATACCATAAAACTGCGCGGTTTTCAACGCAAATTTCACTTGACAAAGCATAGCTTCGTGATAAAATCGAGAAAAAGGCTATTACGAGGCGCTGATGTTAGAACGAATCAAGGAAGTCTGGCCCCTGATGAGGGACTCCTTCCCAGGCCTGCTGCTCAAAGGGCTCGAGGTCACGCTGCCGCTTGCGCTTATCGCGTTCAGCATAGGGCTGGTCATCGCCATAATCACCGCTCTCGTGCAGTTCGCGAAGATAAAGGTGTTAAGCCAGCTGGCCAGGGTCTATATCTGGATAATCCGGGGCACGCCGCTGCTGGTGCAGCTGTACGTGCTGTTTTACATGTTCCCCAAGTTTTTTGACGTGGTGCTGGATCCTTTCCCCACCGCCATCATCGCCCTTTCACTGAACGAGGGTGCCTACTGCGCCGAGACCATGCGCGCCGCACTGGAAGCCGTGCCCTACGGCCAGTTCGAGGCGGGCTACTGTGTGGGCATGAGCTATATGCAGATAGTGTTCAGGATAGTGCTGCCTCAGGCGCTCCGGACCGCTTTCCCGCCTCTGTCCAACAGCCTGATAAGCATGGTAAAGGACACGTCCCTTGTGGCGAACATAACCGTTATGGAAATGCTCTATGACGCCAAGCGCATCATGAGCAGAAAGCACGAGACGCTGGCGCTGTATATCGTAGTCGCCGTGATCTATCTGCTGTTCTGCAGCGTGCTCACGCTGCTGCAGCGCTACGGCGAAAAACTGCTGGCGCGCAAGGGCCTGAAAAAGACATAGAAAAACCCCGGAGGCTCGCTCCGGGGCGCTTTTTTATATGTTGTTGAGCTCCGCGACCATAGTCCTTACGAGCTCTATCACGTTCTGTTTAACCTTGTCCGGTTCGAACTTCTCCAGATAGCTCTTATCGCGTTTGGAGACTTCCACAGTGCCCGCCTTAAGGCCTTTGGGGCTGACCACAATCCTTACGGGAATGCCGGTCAGGTCCGCGTCTGAGAACATGAAGCCCGCGCTGACCTGCCTGTCGTCATAGAGCACTTCTATGCCTGCGTCCTGCAGTTCCTCGTAAAGCTTGTCGGCGAAAGCCTTGACCTGCTCGTCGTCGCTTCTGAGTGCGCAGATCTGGACCTGCCAGGGCGCTATGGTGATGGGCCAGATGGGGCCGTAGTCGTCATGCCTTGCCTCGCAGATGGAAGCAGCCAGCCTGCCTACGCCTATGCCGTAGCAGCCCATAATGGGAGTCTTAAGGCTGCCGTCTTTGTCCAGGTACTTCATTCCCATGGAAGACGTGTACCTGTCGCCCAGCTGGAAGATGTTGCCTACCTCTATGCCCCTGGTGAGTTTCAGCGTTTTGCTGCCGCATACGGGGCAGATGCCGCCTTCCGTGGCCTTGCCCACATCGACGAACTGCACTTCGCCCAGGTCTCTTTCGATATTCAGGCCGGTGTAGTGGTAATTCTCCTCATTCGCGCCGCATACATAGCTCTGGCGGGTCTTGAGAGATATATCGTAAACTGTCCTTACCTTTTCAGGCAGCCCTTTGGGCCCGATGAAGCCCGCCACGATGCCTTCTTTATCAAGCTCCTCACCGGGATACACCTCGCTCTTCAGGAAGTTCCTGAGCTTGGTCTCGTTGACCTCTATGTCGCCCCTTATAAACACCACGCACACGCTGTCGTCGGTCTCAAGGCGGTACACTACTGCCTTGATGCTGTCGGACTTGTCTTTGCCCAGGAAAGAGCACACGTCCTCTATGGTCTTCATCCCAGGAGTCAGAACTTTGGTTAGTTCCTCGGCAGCGCCTTTAGCGGTCTCGTCATAAATGCAGTCCGCCGTCTCCATGTTTGCCCTGAAGTCGCAGTCGGAACACACCACAAGGGAATCCTCGCCCACGGGCGTGCACAGCATGAACTCATGGGCCACCTTGCCGCCCATCATGCCGCTGTCGCTCTTTACGGAGATGACCTCCGGCACGCCGCAGCGGGCGAATATGCGCTCGTACGCCTTATGGCACTTCTGGTAATACTGCTCAAGATCCTCTTTGGAAGTATGGAACGAATACGCGTCCTTCATGGTGAATTCTCTCACCCGGATAAGGCCGCCCCTGGCTCTGGGTTCGTCGCGGAACTTGGTCTGGATCTGGTAGATCATGAACGGGAACTGCGTATAGCTGTCTGCGGTCTCCCGGGCCAGCTGCACCGCCGCTTCCTCGTGGGTCATCCCCAGCACCATGTCGTTGCCACCGCGGTCCTTGAAGCGCACGAGCTCTGAGCCGATCGCGTCGAAACGCCCGGATTCCTTCCAGATATTAGCAGGCATAGCCACCGGGAACAGCACTTCCTGGCCGTCTATACGGTTCATCTCCTCGCGCATGATCGCCTCTATCTTGGAGGTGATGCGCTTGGTGATCGGGAACAGGGAATATATGCCGTTGCCCACGTTTTTCATGTAACCGCCGCGGATCATAAAGATGTGGCTGGCTATCTGGCAGTCCGCAGGAGTATCCTTAAACCGTTTGGTGAGCATTTGGGAAAACTTCATCTTCTTCACCTCTTATCTTGATAGCAAGATTATACCCTTTCGTAAGTTTTTCACAAGCAACAATTTGTAAAGTGTTGCATTTATTCCTTCATCGTGCTACAATCAAACAAAAAACGGAGGCGTAACATATGAAGATCTTTCCCGTAACCCATCCGGCTTTCCGCGCCTACGGACGCGTAATAAAAGGATACAGGCTCAAGGAGCTCGATACCGCCATGCAGTCCACCGAGTGCCCCACCGATTCCGTAGTGTACTATCCATCCATCAAGGAACTTGAGTCGTTAAAGATCTATGAGTATCTCACCAAAGAGGTCTACGGCGGGATGCCCATACAGATCGGCTTCTGCAACGGCTACAACCATACGCTCAACGCCGTGGAGTATCACAGGGATTCGGAGCTCAACTACGCCGCTACGGACATGATACTGCTTGTGGGCCTCCGCGCTGACATAGAGGACGATTTCAGCTATGACATCTCCAAAATGCAGGCGTTCTACGTAAAGAAAGGCACGCTGGTGGAAGTGTTCGCGACCACGCTGCATTACGCCCCGATATCCGCTGATCAGGATTCCACCTTCCGTGTGGCCGTGGTGCTGCCCAAGGGCACCAACGAACCCCTCACCTGCAAGGAAGCGGGCAAGAATCCCGAGTATAAACTGCTGACTCACATCAACAAGTGGCTTATCGCCCATCCGGACAGCGGCCTTGGCAGCACAGGAGCGTTCGTAGGCCTGACGGGAGAAAACGTGACCATCTGACGCACGCAAAAAAATAGGCGGACCCGATTATTCGGGTCCGCCTTTTTTGCGTTATCTCAGGGCAGCGCCGTACTGCTTTCCGGTCTGTGCCAGCACCTTGTCCACTGCGGCTGTTATCTCCGCGTCTGTCAGAGTGTGGTCAGGGCTTCTGAATGACAGGCTGAACGCCAGCGACTTCTTGCCTTCACCCAGCCGTTCGCCCCTGTACACGTCGAAGAGCCTGATCTCCTCCAGCAGCTTGCCGCCCGCCTTCTCCATGCACTTCATAAGGTCGCCCGCGGGCACATCTTCGTTCACTACAAGGGCTATGTCCCTGGAGACTGCGGGGAACTTGGGCAGAGGCTTCACAGCGCCCACTTCCAGCCTGCAATTCCTGAGAGCGACCATGTCTATCTCAGCTATGTAGGCTTTGCCTGACATGCCGAATCTTTCGCCAACTACGGGATGGATCTCGCCCATCTGCCCCAGGCTCACGCTGCCGCCCCTCAGGCTCAGAGTGGCTTTGCGGCCCGGATGATAGTAGCTGTCCCCGCCCGCTTTCACGTCGGGCGTAAGGCCGTACCTGGCCAGCAGGCACATCACGGTCTGCTTGAGGGAGTAGAAATCCTCATCTTTCCCGTACATGCCGATTATCAGGCTTTGTTTTTCCTCCGGAAGCTCGCCTTCTCCTTTTGGCATGAAAACCGGAGATATCTCCATCAGCCTCGCCGCAGCGTTGCCTCTGTTCATGTTAAGAGCCAATGCGTTCAGCATACTGGGCACGAGCGTCGTGCGCATGACGGAAGTATCCTCACCTAGAGGATTGCGTATCTTAAGCGTGTTGAGCCTGGGATCGTCTTTATCCAGTCCCAGCTTCTCTATCCAGGAAGGAGAGATGAACGAGAAGCACTGGGCCTCAAAGCATCCCATACCCCCCAGGCACTTTTTTACGTCGGTAGCGAAAGACTGCTTCTCGTTCCTGAA
>JAFZLE010000352.1 GCA_017551645.1 Clostridia bacterium
AGCGGCGCCCGTAGGCCGTCCCGCGGCGAGACCCGCCCCCGTGGGCAGGAACGCCGGGAAGCTGCCACGCCTGCCCGGTGATAAGGGCCCCGGCGGCAGGGATCCCAGAAGATAGCGCCCCGGCGGGAGGAATTTATGCCTGAAAGCCGCCGCGGCTGGATAATCAACCCCGGGGACCTGACCGAAGAGCTGATCCTGGACCTGTCCGGGACCGGCGTAAACGAGCTGGGCATACATCCCGGCGGGGGGCGCAGGGCCGCCGATAAACTCGCTGCCTGCCTGGACTGGCTGGACGATAGTGAAACGAAGCGGCGGCTGGACCTGGCGAAGGACAGGGGCCTGAGCCTTGAACTGTGCGAGCACGGGGCGAGTTTCCTGCTTCCCAGGGAAGAGTTCCGGCGCCGCCCGGAGTGGTTCCGGCAGGACGAAAGCGGCGAAAGGACGCCTTTCGGCAACCTGTGCGCGTCAAATGGCGGGGCGCTGGACAGGGTGAGCGACGGCGCCGAGGCGCTGTATCGGCGCCTTAACGGGCGCTTCGACCGGGTGACGCTGTGGCCGGACGACATAACCAACGGCGGCTGCCGCTGTGAAAGCTGTCGGAAACTCTCCGTGGCAGACCAGGCGCTAAGGATAACCAACGCCATAGTAAAGGGCTTCAGGCGGGTCGACTCGGAAGCGAAGTGCGGTTTCCTGGCGTATCAGGACGCGCTGGAAGTGCCCAAACAGGTCAGACCGGGACCGGGAGTGTACCTGGAGTACGCGCCCATCCACCGGGACAGCGGCCTGCCCGTCTCAGACCCCGCCAACCTGCACGAAACACTGCACATAAAGGAACTTCTTGAGTTTTTCGGAGTCCAAGATTCCAGGGTGCTGGAATACTGGGTGGACAATTCCCGCTTTTCCAACTGGACGCGCCCGCCCAAACAGCTGGTCTTCTGCCCGGAAGTCATGGAAAAGGACGTGGAGTACTACCTGTCCATGGGCTTTGCGGACCTGACCAGTTTCGCCTGTTTCTTGGGCCCGGACTATATACAGATGTACGGCCTGCCCCCGTACGGGGAGTATGGGAGGATACTTTCCGGCAGGCGCGGACAAATGAGCACTGATTAAGGAGCACCCGATGAAGCTGTTCAAACACGCGGACAAACGGATAGTATCCAGCGGCCTGGCCATCGCCCTGGGCGCCACTGTGATGTACACGGTGCTGGGCTCTTACGCCACCATCTGGGCGGAGATAAAGGGCGTGCTGGGCTATCTGAACCCGGTGATCTGGGGCCTGATACTGGCTTATGTCATGCGCCCCTTCGCCGCGTTCGTGGAAAGGCTCCTGCCCAAAAAGTTTTCCCAGAAAGCCAAGGCCCATATCGGCGGCGTGTGCGCCCTGATACTGCTGATAGTATTGATAGTGGTGTTCATGTACCTGCTCCTGCCCCAGCTGATCTCCTCCGTCACGGGCTTCATGAACCACTTTGACGAATACCTGGAAAGCCTGAAAAAGACGCTCAGGGAGTACCTGGAGCATATCCAGCTGGTGGAGATAGACGTGGACAAGACCATCGGCACCTCCAGCGAGCTGTTAAAGACCCTGGCCAAGTGGATGAGCGGCAACATAGACATAATCATGAACGCCATAGTGCAGCTGTCCAGCCGCTTCGTCAACTTTATAATAGTCATCACCATGGCCACTTACGCGCTGCTGGACAGGGCCAACCTCAGGACCGGCTCCGTGAAGCTTGAGAAGGCGCTTATGGGCGAGGCGCGCACCGAAAAGGTGAATACGGTCATAAAGCGGGGCGACATGCTCATGATGCGCTTTCTGTCCAGCAACCTGATGGACGCGCTGATAATCGGCGTGGTGAACTTCATATTCCTGGGCCTGGTGTCCGCGCCGTACCAGCTGATCATGGCCGTCATGCTGGGCATAACCAACTTTATTCCCACTTTCGGACCCATAATCGGCGGCATCGCGGGCGCGATCATAGTGCTTCTGACCAAGCCCACGCTGCTGTTCGGCTTTATACTCTTTACGGTAGTGCTGCAGCAGATAGACGGCAATGTGATAAAGCCCCTGCTGTTCGGCGATTCCACGGGCCTGAGCCCCTTCTGGGTGCTGGTGGCGATCGTGGTGGGCGGCAACATGTTCGGCATCACGGGCATGATAATGGGTGTGCCGGTGGTGGCGCTGATCTCCAGCCTTATAAAGGAATACGTGGCCCGCAAAAACGGGGAACCGCTCACGAACAGCACGATACCGGAAAAGCGCAGGTTCTTCCCGATACGAAAAAAGAAAAAGGACGCCTGACGCAGAACGACAGAACTGCGGGGCCGCCGCGAGGAAACACCGCTGCGGCGGCTTTTATATTGCCCGAGAACGCGTCCGGCAGGCGGGATAAAGCAAGTATGCGTTGCGTTTTCCCGGCCGATCGGATATAATGCACACAGCGCCGCAGGCGCAGGCTTTACACCGGGAGGCAGGCATGGCACCGCATCCGATCGCCATAGACGCGCACACGCATATCAACCATTCAAGCAGGTTCGACACCAGGGTGTCGGAGATCTACACGGCTGACCTGGAAGACCTTATGCGCATAAACGACGCGGCGGGCGTCGGAAAGATGCTGTGCTCCACCTTCTCTTCGGTGCTCAGCGCCGAAGATGTGGAAGCGGAGAACGAGTACATGTTCGAACTGGCGCAAAAACACGGGCGGCTGTACCAGTGGGTAGTGATCGACCCCAGGAACAAAAGGACGTTCGAGCAGGCGGACCGCATGCTGGGGCACGGGAAATGCGTGGGCATAAAGCTCCATCCAGGCAACCACGGCTACACCCTGGCGGAATACGGGGACAGGCTGTTCTCTTTTTCGTCCAAACACGGCGCGGCAGTGCTGATACATCCGGAAAACCCGCCGTACACCGCGCTTCCCTTCGCGAACAGGTATCCGGATACCACGTTCATAATCGCACACCTGGGCAGCGTGGAACACGTGAACGCCATAGCCGATTCCAGATACGGCAACGTGTACACGGACACTTCCGGCATCGCCAGTTCCAGAAACAACGTTGTGGAGTACGCCGTGGGGCGGGTGGGCTCGGAGAGGATACTCTTCGGCACCGACACCTACGCGGCGGGCTTCCAGAGGGGCAGGATAGAGTACGCGCGGATCTCCGAAGCGGATAAGCAAAACATACTCGCCGGCAACGCCCTCAGGCTGTTCGGAGACCTGATAGGGCCAAACGGATAAACAGAGGTAATGGAAATGAAGATCGCGGTAAGATACTACACCAAGACGGGCAACACCAGGCGCCTTGCCGAAGCGGTCGCCCGGGCGGTGGGCGCCGAGGCGCTGCCCATAAGCGCGCCGCTCACTGAGCCGGTGGACATACTGTTTCTGGGAAACTCCTATTACGCCTTCACCATAGACCCGGAGGTACGCGCTTTCGTGCGCTCGCTGGATAAAGGCAGGGTGGGCTGTATAGTCAATTTCGGCTCGGCGGCCATGCTGAACTCCACCTATAAAAAAGTCAAGGCGGAGGCGGACAAACTGGGCATACCCATGCACGAAAAGGAGTTTCACTGCAAGGGCGAGTTCAAGGGCGTCCACAAGGGCCGTCCTAACGGGGAAGACCTGAAAGCGGCCGCGGAATTCGCAAGATCCATAGTGGGGTGAGGATATGAGGACAGACAGCGGCCGGGCAGCGGATATTGCCGGCGGAAACGAGGCGTCCCGGGAAAAAACCATAGTCAGGACCAGCATAATAGGCATAATAGCCAACGTGTTCCTGGCGGGCTTCAAGGCCGCGGTAGGCCTGATGAGCAACTCCATAGCCATAGTGCTCGACGCGGTGAACAACATTTCGGACGCGGGCAGTTCCATCATAACCATAGTGGGCACCAAGCTGGCGGGCAGGGAGCCGGACAAAAAACATCCCTTCGGCTACGGGCGCATAGAGTACTTGAGCGCCATGGTGATATCGGTGATCGTGCTCTACGCGGGCATCACGTCCCTTGTGGAATCCATAAAGCAGATCATCCATCCCCAGACGCCGGATTACAGCACGGTCTCGCTCATCATAGTCGCCGTCGCCGTAGCGGTAAAGATACTGCTGGGGCGTTACGTGAAGGGCGTGGGCGTAAAGGTGAAATCGGATTCCCTGATAAACTCCGGCGAAGACGCCACGCTGGACTCGGTCATATCCGCGTCCACCCTCGTGGCAGCGGGCATATTCCTGCTTTTCGGCTTATCCCTTGAAGCGTGGCTCGGCGCGGTTATCTCGCTGGTGATAATCAAGTCTGGCATAGGGATGCTGAGGGACACTATCTCGCAGCTGCTGGGCGAGCGCAACGACGC